>JAJHPN010000256.1 GCA_020890855.1 Candidatus Contendibacter sp.
TGTTGTAGTTGATGCCCGCCGCCATGACATAAACCAGCACTTCGTCATCGGCGATGCTCGGCACGTCCACCACTTCCTGTTGAAAAGCCTCCGTTGGCTTGCCGAAACGATCAGCCCGGATCAGCCAGGCGTGCATTTGCTTGGGGATCACGCCCAGCGGGGGCATTTCACCGAGGTTGTAGAGTTCTTTAGCCATGTTGCTGCATTCCTCTGGTTGGGGTTGTTGGTTTAAGGATTAGCACGTTAGGAATGAGGGAGAATGCGGGCGCGTAGATCTTCATAGGCGGCGATCGGCGAACGACGCGGCGCATTCGCCAGCTCGACAAACAGGACCGTTTCGCCGCCCAGCCGGTTGATCCCATGACGGCCGAATTCCTCGCGCAGATGCTTGACCAGCCATTCAGCCTGACAACGGCGGCGGCGGGCGGTGAACTGGCCCCGCGCCAACAACCATTGTCGGTGACTGTCCAGCGCATCGGCCAAGGCTTCAATACCGCTGCCCAGGGCGGCGCTGGCGGACAAGGCCGGCGCTTGCCAACCATCCGCGTCAGTCCGTCGGCCCAGGGTGGTTTTCAGTTCCGACAGGGTTTTCCGCGCCGCCATGCCGATGTCTTCCTTGTTGACGACGATGACATGCGGAATTTCCATGATCCCGGCTTTGAGAAACTGGATGCTGTCGCCGGAGGCCGGTTGGGCGACGAAACAGGTGGTGTCGGTCATTTTCGACACGTCGATCTCTTTCTGACCGACCCCCACGGTTTCGACCAGCACGATGTCAAATGCCGCCAGCATCGCCAGACTCATCGGCCAGACTTCGGCGCTCAGTCCGCCAAATTCGCCGCGACAGGCCAACGAACGGATGAAGACTTCCCGATCCGCGCCGCTGGCGTGCATCCGCAACCGGTCGCCGAGCAACGCGCCGCCGCTGATCGGGCTGGAGGGATCAACCGCCAGAATCGCCACGTTCAGGCCACGCCGCCGCCACACCTGAATCAGGGAAGCGGTCAACGAGGATTTGCCCGCGCCGGGCGGGCCGGTAATGCCGATCAAATGCCCGCCGCTCTCCTGTTTCTCCGCCGGCAGCGCATCCAGAAACGCCGCCGCACACTGTCGGGCAGGCGGGCGGCGATCATCGAGCAGGTTCAGCGCCTGGGCCAGCGCCAGCCGGTCGCGGGCGCTGACTGCTGAAGCCAGCGCCGCCGGTTCGGGAAGCGCCGTCCGGGTCATATCGCCGCAACCGGCGGCAGGTCGTGGTTTTTGCGGATCAGATTCAGGATGTCCACCATGATCCCGTTCATATCAATATCCTTCGGGGTGTAGACGGCGGCGATGCCCCGCTCTTTGAGCAGAGCGGCGTCGCTTTCCGGGATGATGCCGCCGATCACGACCGGCAAGCCTTTCAATCCGACTTGATCCAGTTGGTTGAACACGTCTTCGACCATTTCAACATGACTGCCGGACAGCACCGACAACCCAATCAGATGCACGCCTTCTTCCAGCGCCGCCTTGGCGATCTGTTCCGGGGTCAGGCGGATGCCTTCATAGACGATCTCAAAACCGACATCACGACCCTTGACTGCGATCTGCTCCGCGCCGTTGCTATGCCCGTCCAGGCCCGGCTTACCGATCAGCAACCGCAAGGGCCGGCCCAGTTCTTCGCCGGTTTGGGCGACCTGGGTGCGAATCGCCACCGCCCGCGCCCCGCGACTGTCGTCATTGGCGGGAATGTCGATACCGGTAGGCGCACGGTATTCGCCGAAAATGTCGCGCAAAATTTGCGACCACTCGCCCGTCGTGACGCCGGAATGAGCGCACAGGATCGACGCCGGCATGATATTCGCCCCACTGCGGGCGGTCTCGGCCAAATTGGCCAGCGCCGCCTTGACTTCGGTGGCGTTGCGCTGGGCGCGAAAGGCGTTGAGCCGCTCGATCTGCTCCCGTTCGGCGCGGGGATCAACTTTCATGATCCCGCTGTCTACGCCGCCGGTCAGCGGCGATTCTTCGGTTTCCCGGTAGCAGTTCAGGCCGACGATCTTGAGATCGCCGCGTTCAATCGCCCGCATCCGCTCGGTGTGGCTGGTCACCAGTTGCCGCTTGACGTAGCCGGATTCAATCGCTGGCACCATGCCGCCCTGTTCCTGCACCCGGGCCATTTCCTGGGTCGCGCCATCCACCAGCGCCTTGACCTTGGCGGCAATCACCGGCGAACCGTCGAAAATGTCGCCGTACTCCAGCAGATCGGTTTCAAAGGCCAGAACCTGCTGCATCCGCAACGCCCACTGCTGATCCCACGGGCGCGGCAGACCGAGCGCCTCATTCCAGGCCGGCAGTTGCAGGGCGCGGGCCCGGGCTTTCTTGGACAGGGTGACCCCAAGCATTTCCAGCACGATGCGCTGCACATTATTTTCCGGCTGCGCCTCGGTCAGCCCCAGCGAGTTGACCTGCACCCCGTAGCGGAACCGGCGCATTTCCTCGCTCTCCGCCCCATAGCGTTGCGCGGCCAGTTCATCCCACATTTCGCCGAACGCCCGCATCTTGCAGGTTTCCTCGATAAAGCGGATGCCGGCGTTGACGAAGAAGGAAATCCGCCCGACCACCTGCTCGAAACCCTCCGCGCCGATCTGGCCGGAATCGCGCACCGCATCGAGAATGGCAATCGCGGTGGACAGCGCGTAGGCCAGTTCCTGAGTCGGGGTTGCGCCGGCTTCCTGCAAGTGATAGCTGCAAATGTTGGTCGGATTCCACTTGGGAATGTGCTTGACGGTGTAGGCGATGATGTCGGTGATCAGCCGTACTGAAGGCTGCGGCGGGAAGATGTAGGTGCCTCGCGACAGGTATTCCTTGAGGATGTCGTTCTGGGTGGTGCCTTGCAGTTGCGCCGGCGTTGCGCCCTGCCGTTCCGCCACCGCGACGTACAGCGCCAGCAGCCAGGCGGCGGGGGCGTTGATGGTCATTGAGGTGTTCATCTGACCGAGCGGGATTTGATCGAACAGCGCCGCCATGTCGCCGATGTTGCAGATCGGCACGCCGACCTTGCCGACCTCGCCCCGGGCCAGCGGATGATCAGCGTCGTAGCCGGTCTGGGTCGGCAGGTCGAAAGCCACCGACAGGCCGGTCTGGCCCTTGCTCAGATTGGTGCGATACAGTTCGTTGGACGCCTTGGCGGAAGAATGGCCGGAGTAGGTCCGCATCAGCCAGGGTTTATCGCGTTTGATCGGGGGGGTCATGGGAGCCTCGTTGAATTCGTCAGCGGTTCAGGATTTGCGTTGGTTTTTAGCCGCGTCCAGCTTGCGCTATCTTAATTCTGCAACAGGCTAATTGCTTGCCTTTTTTAGGGATATATCGCGTCCGGCAACCGGGGCGCGGCAATAACGATCGATGCCGTCAATAGGGTCGGTTGCGGATGCCCAGCCGGTACAGCGGTCGCGACAGCGCCAGCTCCAAGGCGATAAATCCGATCACTATCAGCACGATGTGCAGCGCATCAAGATCAAATTCACCCGCCACCGCCAGCAAGGGCAACAGCGACTCCGGAATTTGATCCAGTCCCGGCGCCATGCTGCTGGAGGCCATCCCCAGCCGCCGCTTGACGAAGCTGGAACTCAAATCGCCGAGCATGGCGGCGCTGCCGATCACGACGCCGATCAGAATCGGCAAGTCCAGCGCCAGCGCGCCAAGCCCGGTCGCCAACGGCGCGATCACGATCCCGCGCCAGGTTTTGGAATCGCCAAGCAGGCGGCGCCCATCGGCCAGGATCAGTCCACCATCCACCGGCCAGGCCCATCTCTCGCCGCAGAGTCTTTTGGCGATAATCGGCGCGCCATTGGCGATCAATATCAGCAACAATAACAGCAGCCATTCGATAGGCATGTTGGCATCCGCTCCAAAGCGGCCGGTATGTACCAGGCAGCCGCAACCCCTCCGTCCTACACTTGAATCGTAGCGCAATACGCTTTAACCGCCGTAATCTGCCAAAAATCGTTCAGGAGACCCCGCTATGACCATGATCCGATTCAGCGCCGGTTTGGGCGCTCTGTGCAACCTGCTGTTGCTGGGCGCAGCCCATGCCGCCGATCCTAATTCGCCGGTCGGTCAATGGAAAACTATTGACGACCAATCCGGCAAACCGAAAAGCATCGTCCAGATTACCGAAAACAATGGGGTGCTGACCGGCAAGATTGTCGAATTGCTGGAAGGCGCGACTGAGAAAACGTGCAGCAAGTGCGAAGGCGACCAGAAAGATCAGCCGCTGGTCGGCATGAAAATTCTGTGGGACTTGAAGAAAGAGGGCGATGAGTGGACGGAGGGCAAGATTTTCAATCCGGCGGACGGCGGCGTCTACAGCAGCAAGGCCAAGCTCATTGACGAGGGCAAAACCCTGGAAGTCACCGGAAAATGGATGTTTTTCAGCAAGCAGCAACAATGGCGGCGGGTGAAGTGAGTCGCCTTGAATCCCCGGCGGCGCACTCGCCTTGAAGCTGGACGCGGCGCCGCTGATCCTGGCTGAAGATCTGACCCGTCGTTTCGGCGCATTCACGGCTGTTGACCGGATTCAGGTCGCGGTGCATCCCGGTGAAGTGTTCGGCCTGCTGGGCGCAAATGGCGCGGGCAAAACCACCGCCATTCGGATGTTGTGCGGGATGTTGCCGCCGACGATCGGGCGGATTCAGGTCGCGGGCGTGGACATGGTGCGCCATGCCCGTCGCGCCCGGAGCCAGATCGGTTATGTCGCCCAGCGCTTCTCCCTGTATGGCGATCTGACCGTGCTGGAAAATCTCAAGCTGCAAGCCGGATTGTACGGGCTGAGCGGGATTCGTCGTCGCGACCGGATCGACGCTGCGCTGCGCCTGCTCAACCTGGCGGATCGGCAAATGGTGATGGCCGGGACTTTGCCGCTCGGCTACCGGCAGCGGCTGGGACTGGCGGCGGCGCTGTTGCATGAGCCGCAAGTGCTGTTCCTGGACGAACCGACTTCAGGCGTGGATCCGATGGCCCGGCAACGGTTTTGGGAGCTGATTTACACCCTGGCGGATAGAGGCATTGGCATTCTGGTCACCACCCACTACATGGACGAGGCGCTGTTCTGCGACCGGCTGGCGCTGATGCAGGCCGGGCGAATCGTCGCTGAGGGCGATCCGGAAGCGCTGTTGCGCCGACCCTTGCCGACTCCGATTCTGGCGCTGGACAGTCCCGATGCGGCGGTTTTTGAGCGGCTGGCCCAGGACTGGCCGGAAGTGCGCGAAGTCATTCCTCATGCCGGGCAATTGCGGATTCGCCTTCATGCCGGAATCGATCCGGCAGCGTTGCCAGCGCGGATTGAACAGGCGGCAACCGCGCATGGACTGACGGTGACGGGGTTGCATCCCGCCACGCCGGAACTGGAAGACGTCTTCGTGGCGGTGCTGGAGGAAAACGACGGGTGAATGCGCAGCACGTTCGGGCCATTGCCCGCAAGGAAGTCTGGCATCTGTTGCGCGATCCGCGCAGCCTGGCGCTGATTCTGCTAATGCCCAGCCTGTTGTTGTTCCTGTTCGGCTACGCCATCCGGCTGGATTTGTACGAAGCGCCCATCGCCATTATTCAACAATCCCGCGACGCCGCCACCGAAGAACTGGTCGCCCGATTCGCCGCCAGTCGGGCGTTCAACGTCGTGTTGCGCTCCAACGACCGCCGGGAGGCCGCCGCCGCCTTGCAAAAAGGTCAGGTTTGGGCGGCGCTGATCTTCCCCCCCGATTACGCCCGGCAATTGGAGCATGGCGACGCCCGGCTGCAATTGCTGCTGGACGGAGTGGACGCCAACACCGCCCGGTTGTTGCGTAATTACACCCTGGCGCTGGTGAACGATTACCTGCTGAGTCAGGGTGGTTCGCCGCCGATTCAGATTGAAGATCGGACCTGGTTCAATGAAACCAAGGAAAGCCGGCTGGCGATTATTCCTGGCGTCATTGCGATGGTGATGGCGGTGATTGGGGCGATGATGACTTCACTGACCATCGCCCGGGAGATGGAGCAGGGCAATCTGGTGATGTTGCGCACCACACCGCTGACCGGGCGCGAATTTCTGCTCGGCAAGCTGTTGCCATACCTGATGATCGGCCTGCTCGATCTGGCGGTGGCGGTTGGAGTCGCGGTGTGGATTTTCGGGGTGCCGCTGCGTGGCTCCCTGTTCATGCTGCTGTTGTTATCGCTGCTGTTTCTGCTGGTGGTGATGTTGCAAGGGACGCTGATTTCGATTAACGCCGGCAATCAGCTTCTGGCCAGTCAAATGGCGATGGTGAGTACGTTTCTGCCGGCATTTCTGCTGTCGGGATTCATTTTCGCCATTGAAAATATGCCGATGGCGCTGCAATACATTACGCTGATCGTGCCGGCCCGCTATTACGTCGCGCTGGCGCGGGCGATCTTCCTCAAAGGGATTACGCCGGCGCTGCTGTGGACTCAGATCGCCGCGCTGACGCTGATTGCGCTAATACTGCTGCGCTTGACGCTGGTTCGATCGAAAAAACTGGGGCTATTGCTTTGAATCCGCTGCGAGCCAGTCTGATTCGGTTGCGAGCTTTGCTCGGCAAGGAGTTTTTACAACTGCTGCGCGATCCCCGAATGCGTTTTTTCATGATCGTTCCGCCGCTGTTTCAGCTCATGGCGTTTGGCTATGCAGCCAGTTTCGATGTCCGCCATGCTGAAATTGCGATAGTCGATCAGGCCCGAACCGCGACGACTCGCGGGCTGTTGGCGGCGGTCGCGGCGACTGGCAGTTTTACCCTGCACTATCTGCCGGATGTCGCCACGGCTTCGGCGGCCATTGATCGCGGTCAGGTCCGCGCCCTGCTGCGGTTTGCGCCGGATTTCGAGACGAATCGCACCGTGCAGATCATTGCCGACGGTTCCGATTCCAACAGCGCCCAGATGATTACCGGGCAACTCAGTCAAGCCTTGCAACGCAGCGCCCAGACCAGCATTGGACTCGATCCGCCAATTCAGGTCGAAGATCGGGCCTGGTTTAATGACAATCTGGATGACCGGCCCTATTTCGTCCCCGGCATCATCGCGACCATCGTGCTGATTACCACCGTGATTTTAACTGCGATGACTATTGTCCGGGAACGGGAGTTTGGAACGCTGGAGCGGTTGCTGGTGACGCCGGTGGCCCGGCTGGAATTTCTGGTGGCGAAAATGGCGGCGGTCGCTAGCGTCGGCCTGTTCGATGTGCTGTTGATTAGCGTCATCGCGGTGACGTGGTTCGATGTGCCGTTCCGGGGCAATGTCATCGGTCTGCTGGCCGGCAGTGGGTTGTTCCTGATGAGCGCCCTGGGGATCGGATTGCTGATTTCCGGCTATTCGGACACCCAGCAGCAGGCGCAACTGCTGGCGTTCTTCGTGATCCAACCGATGGTGGTGCTGTCCGGTTTCGCCTTCCCGATCCAGAATATGCCCGAAGGGGTGCAATGGCTGACCTGGCTGAATCCACTGCGCTATTACCTGGTCATCATCCGCGATGTGTTTCTAAAAGGCAGCCCGGTTGGCGCTCATGGTTTTGAATACGCAATGATGGCGGTGCTGGGTATCGCAGCGCTGCTATTGAGTTTGCGACAGGTCAAATAATTGCGAGGCGATTCACATGTCCGTTGAGATCAAGTATTTCGCCAGTTTGCGCGATCAGTTGGGTCGAGCCGGAGATCGGCTGGAAGCAGTGGACGGGTTGACCGTCGCCGGGGTTTGGGCGGCGTTGTGGCCGGGTGCGCCACTGCCGCCGAACACCCTGGCCGCCGTCAACCTGGAATATGCCGGCCTGGATCAGTCCGTCGCTGATGGCGACGAAGTGGCGTTCTTTCCACCGGTGACGGGTGGATAGCTGACCCTTTTACTACCAAAAATAACTCTATTTTCACAAAAACAAACACTTGCAATGTGACAGTTAGGGGGAGAATAATCAAAAAACGCTGGCAAAAGTTTGGAGCCGCGATCACGATACAACGCATGGACGGGGGTTGAAAGTATCGCCGCAGGCCTGTGAAGTTTGGGTAAAACCTTTGTGGGTTAATCCCAAAGGAATCCCGAGCAATCGAGCAGGAGTCTGGAAGGCGATCACCAGAATCTCCGAGTTGATGTCGATTGGTTTTTAAATCGGATTAAGTCTGAAAACGGCAAAACTACCGAAAGGTAGTGACGCAAAGTTACCGGTCTAAGGGGTGCAGCCCTATGACAGCGGAACCGCCAGATTGCATCTTTTAGGGTTGGTGGCGCGTTACTCGCTTATGGCTGGCCTAGGACCGCACGACCTTCAGGAGTGCAGTCATGGCTATCAACAGGTTCCATCAATACGTTCTTCATCACGGCCGTTCACGCCGCATCAGTCTGATATCCCTCGGAATACTTATCGGTTCGCTGGCGTGGGCGAGCATTGCAGATCCTGCTTGGGCTTCTGATTTAACGCCGTCCCTTGATGACCATCAAGTTCAGACTATCGCCTCCGTTCCGGAGACCGATTCAGCATCGACAACTACACTGGAATCAGCCAGTTCCTCGAATGCCGTTTGGCAGATAGAGATCGCTTATGCGGTTTCGGAAGCCTCATCGAGCGTTTCCCAAGAATAAGACTGTACTGATCCAATACGATGCCTGCATAGAATAGACTTGAATTTTTGGGAAGCAGTTTAGCATCAGAGTTCATTAGGAGTGCGGTTATGGCTATCCGTGAGTTTTTACAACCAATTATCTGCGGCGAAAATTCGCGCTGCACAGGTGCAATTCGCATCAAAACCGCCATGGGACTGCTGATCGGAGCGATCATGAGCAGTCCGGTGCTGGCGGTTGATTTGACAACGCCTGAGTCTCAGAAACAATTAGAGCGCAGCTTGACTGAACAGGGCATTAACTACACTGTGATGCACGAGGGACTGGATTCACAACGAGTCATTATGAGTAGTCGCTCAAATCTGCAAGGATTGCGGGATGCATTGTACAGTTCACCGGTGCAACAAGCTTTTTTGCGAGAGTTGACCACCATTACCGTATCAGGCCAAGTGCCCAAAGACAAAATCGTCGAGTTGGTTCTGGAAAGCAATCTGGCGACGGGATACCGCTGGGAATTGGCGGATTCGGCCAGCAATATCCTGAATCAAGAGGGGGACAGCGTTTATGAATCGAGAGGGCTGCTTGGCGGAAACGTTAAACAGATCATCCGCGCCAAATCCACTAAGGAAGGCAATACTGAAACTAATCTGGTTTACAGGAGGTCATGGCAACAACAGGATGGTCTGAGGGTTCAGACTGTCGCCGCCAGCGCCCCCAATAAAATTATTATTCAGCTCGATGAAATTCCAGGTGTTATTGACTTAAGCGACCCAAACGCCAAGACCCAGAATCCTCCAGAAGAGAATAAGAAATCTTATGGATTTTCGACAAGCGCAGCGCTGCAAATAGCGGCGCTGCCTGCTGCCCTGGACTGGCGCACCACTGGACTTACGCCTGTGCGCGACCAGGGAAATTGCGGCAGTTGCTGGGCTTTCGCCACGGTCGGCGCTCTGGAATCAGCGCTGAAGGTAAAATCAGGCAGCACTGTGGGCAATGATGTCAATGCGTCTGAACAATTCCTGGTGTCCTGCAACAAGAACAGCTATAGCTGCAATGGCGGTTGGTTCGCTCACGATTATCATGCTAACACGCTAGGTAACTTGCAAACAGCAGCTGGAGCTGTTCTGGAAGCAGATATGCCATATACCGTATCGAATGGCAGTTGCAAACTGGTCGCCAACCATCCCAATCGCATATCGTCATGGAGTTATATCGCAGGATACGCTGTACCCAGTGTTGATCAACTCAAAACCGCTATTACCAACTATGGTCCAGTCTCCGCTGCGGTTTGCGTAGGCTCTGCTTTTCAATCTTATCGTAGCGGCAGTGTATTCAGCACGGATGAAAGTGCAGCCTGCGGTAGCAGTAAGGTGAACCATGCGATTGTATTGGTGGGCTGGGATGACGCCACGCAGTCTTGGATCCTCCGTAACTCCTGGGGTCCGGGCTGGGGTGAACAAGGCTATATGCGGATTAAATACAACACCTCTAATGTTGGTTTTGGCGCGAACTATGTTCAAGTGGCGCAAGGCGCGAGTCAAAGTATCAGTGCAATTAGCTTCTCTCCTGCGGCGCTGACCGTAGGTGGTGTGACTACAGCGAGTGCGACGGCTACTTCGGGTCTGCCGGTCAGTTTCAGTTCTACTACGCCGAATATTTGCAGCGTAAACGGCGCCGTTGTTACGGGGATAGCGGCGGGCTCTTGCACCGTTGCCGCCAACCAAGCCGGTGACGCCACCTACAACGCCGCCCCTCAGGTTACAAAGACCTTCACGGTTAAAGCTAAGACCAACCAGAGTATCAGTGCAATCAGCTTCTCTCCTGCGGCGCTGACCGTAAGTGGCGTGACTA
>JAJHPN010000411.1 GCA_020890855.1 Candidatus Contendibacter sp.
ATGGACAAGGTTTCCAGCCAGGTCGCCAGGGTGTGTGTCTCTACGACCATCTCGTGGGTGCGAACGGTGTTGTTTTCGGTGATGGCCTCGAAGGTCTGGCCCATGGCGTTCGAGATCGGCACCATGTGACTGACCGCTTGGCGGTATTCGCCGTACAGCGCTTGCTTCTGGCCGCTATCAGCGGTGGCGAGGCGTTCGATCAGATTATCCAGTTCGACGTAAGCGGCGCGCCAAGCTTTATATTGCCCGTCGAGTTGTTGTTGCAGCGCTCGGCCTTGCTCGCTGGTTCGCGGGATTTTTAGCAGCGCCTCCCACCACTGATCCACTTGTTGCCAGCTCTTCCGGCGTTCTTCCTGAATGCTGTGTAATCCCGCTCCGGTCTCGGCTTGGGTCTCGTGCGCAAAAACGGCGTAGGATTGCGCACGGATCATCATCCGTTGGTAGTTGAGTTGATTCAGCGCCTGTAATGCGGGCAGCCGATTCTCGCCGATGTTTTCTATGCCGGTTGCCAGGGTTTGAATCCCAAACACCGCCAGGAGACCGAGCAGCAGCGCGATTATCGCCATGGCCCCGAAGCCGATGACCAGCCGCGTACCGATTTTTAGATCGTTCATCTAAATGATTTTCCGAGATCTGTATTGCCAAGAAACTCGTTATTCGCCGCTCAGTTGGAGCTCACACGGATACTGCATCACGCCATGGATGACGTCAGTGCGCACCACGCAGTGAAGCGGCGGATAAGAGAATATGAGGCGGGAACAGGGCCTCGACAAACGAGTTTCCAGCGGGATTGGGCTGGAAAGAGGAGGGAATTACTTCGTAGCAACCGGGAGCTTGGGCTGATTAACACCAATGCTAGTAGATCAATGAGTAACGTCAAGCTAAAGCCACAATTACTTTTGATATAGTTATCTGCGATCGCCCGTTTAATAAATCTTCATAATTTCTATAATGAAAATTACTGAAGGCTATGCCGCCGGGGAGGAAACGCCGTGTCTCATCATATCCTGCTGGTCGATGACGATCGTTTGATTCTCAGCACCTTGGGCAGCGGTCTCCGCCAGGCCGGCTATACAGTCACCGAAGCGGCCTCCGGCGAAGCGGCGCTCGCTTTAACCCAGCGCCAGCCCCCCGATTTAGCCGTTCTCGACATCCGCATGCCGGGGATGTCTGGTATCGAACTGGCGCGGCGGCTGCGGGATACCCACCACGTTCCAGCCCTGTTTCTGTCCGCCTACAGCGACAAGAAAATGGTGGAGGATGCGATCAACGAGGGAGGACTGGGTTACGTGGTCAAGCCCGTGGACGTGCCGCAACTCGTTCCCGCGATCGAAGCCGCTCTCGCTCGTTTCCAGGATATGACAGCCCTCGGCCAGGCTAAGGAGCACTTGGAAGAAGCTCTAAAAGGCGGGCGCGACATCACTACAGCCATCGGTATTCTGATGGAACGACAGGGCTTGTTGCAGCAAGATGCATTCGAATTGCTGCGCGCCCGCGCCCGCGCCCAGCGGCGCCGGCTAGATGAGCTGGCCCGTGAGATCGTCGATGCAGCGGAGACTCTGAATGCGATGGGAGTGAAAGGATAAGCGGAAAGCGGCGTGGTCGCGCCACCCCGAATCCGCCACAAGGATTACTTTCCCGTGACTGATTATTCCCGGCTTTCGCGCAGCGATCTCGTGGCGAGACTGCGCGCCGCCGAGGCGGAACTGGAGCGGATCCAGGCCGCCAAGGAGGTTGGAAACAGGCGGGCGGCTTTCGGCAGCGGCGCGCTGACCGCCTCCGCTGAGCTGCGTCGCCGCGCGGAAGCACGCGCGCCACCGCAACAAACCCGGGCCGGTCGACCTCTCACCGAAGCTGACAGCCTGCGGCTGATCCACGAACTGCACGTCCACCAGATCGAGTTGGAATTGCAGAACAAGGAATTGCAAGAGGCGCGCGCTCAGCTCGAACAGAACCTGAAGCGCTACACGGACCTCTACGACTTTGCGCCGACAGGTTATTTCACCGTGACCAGCGACGGCGCCGTCCGGGAACTGAATTGCGCCGGCGCGGCCTTGTTCGGCCAAGAGCGATCCGATTTGATCGGCAAGCGCTTGGGGCTATGGGTGGTCGAGGAAAACCGGGTCATCTTTGCTGCCTTTCTTAACCGGTTGGTTCAGGGGGTCTGCCAGGAAACCTGCGAAGTGACCCTTGACCTGGATGGCGCGCCGCCCCGACAGGTGTGTTTTGAAGGCATGGGGGTGGGTTCTGGCATGGATCGGAGTTGCCGCCTTGTCGTGGTGGACATTACCGAACGCAAGCGGATTGAAACCGCGTTGCGCGAAAGCGAAGAACGCTTCCGGCTGTTCATGGACCATGGTCCCGTTGTCGCCTGGATCAAGGATGAAGAGGGACGCTGGATTTACTTGAATAAGACCTATCAGCAGCGCTTCTGCGCCTCGGTCGAAACGTGGCAAGGCAAGACCGACTTCGAGTTGTGGCCGGCGGACATGGCCGAGAAGTTCTGGCAGAGCGACTTGGCGGCGCTGGCGACCGGCGAACCCCTGGAGATCGCGGATGCAATTTCGGAAGCGGACGGCGCCCTGAGCTATTGGCATACCATCAAGATCCCTTTCCAAAATACCAGCGGCCATCGTTTTGTGGGCGGCATCGCGGTCGATGTCACCGCTCAGGAGCGCGCCGAACAAAAGCTGCGCGCTCGGGAAACCTTGTTGCGAACCATCATGGAAAATAGCCCCGACCCGATCTTCATGTTGGATCGCGCTTGTCGGGTGCTTTACGTCAACCCGGCATCCCTGACGGTCCTCAATGCATTGGGTCGCCAGCCCCCATGGACCCAAGAAGCACTGGTTGGCAAGAGCGCCCCGGAATTCTTTAGCGATCCGGCAGTGGGGCGCGCCATGTTGGAATCCGACCAGCGAGTGATCGAATCGGGACAGGTGTTGAGAGTCGAAGAGCGGATCGCGACGCTCGACGGAGCGCGAATCCACCTTAGCATCCGCTCGCCTTTACGAGACGCCGCCGGCCAGATCGTCGGACTAATTGGCATCGCCCACGACATCACCGAGCAAAAACAGGGCGAAGTCGAACGCTTCGCCCGGCTGGAACGCCAGCGCGATACTCTGGTGCGGGAAGTACATCACCGGATCAAGAACCATCTGCAAGGGGTCACCGGGTTGCTGCGCAATCGCATCGCCCGACATCCGGAATTGGCCAAGGATCTGGAAGAAGTGATCGTGCAGATTCATGCCATCGCCCACGTTTACGGCTTGCAGAGCCGCCGCACCGAGGGCGGAGTGCGACTCAATGAGTTGCTCGAAATTCTGGTCCACAGCGCTATCGGATCGGTTCCGATCAAATTCTTGTCCGCGCCGGCAACGGCAACGGCGTTTCTGGCGCAGGAGGAGGCCGTTTCGCTGGCGCTGGTGCTCAATGAACTGTTGACCAACGCCCTCAAGCACAACAATAGCTCTGGGCCAACCCGTCCGGTGCGAGTGTTGCTGGAAGCGGGAACCGCCGAGCAACGAGTCGTGATCCGCAACGGCCCTGCCCTGTTGCCGGACGCTTTCGACTTCGCCGCGGGTCGAGGCTTGGGCACTGGCCTGGAACTGCTCCGTGTCCTGCTGCCGCCCCAGGGAGCCGCGCTGACGTTCCACCAGGAAGCGGATGAAGTGGTGGCTGAACTGTGCTTGATGCCCTCCATTTTTAGAATCAGTCCGATTGATGAATGACACCGTTTAATCATTCCTGTCACCTCCGACGCTGGTCAGGGACGACGCCAACCACATGGCGATCTTGGTCTGGCGCACGGGATTGAATCCCATCCTGACCCGCTCGGGATTACTGGGATGCGCCCAGTTGTTGCAGCAGCGCCCGCACCTCCGGGTTATCCGGCTCCAGCGTCGCCAAGCGACGGGCGGCGTTACGCGCCGCATCGGGATTTCCGGCATCGCGCTGGAACGCCACTAGCGCCAGCAGACTGTCGCGGTCGTTAGGATGGCGTTGCAACACGGTTTCCAGCGCCTGAATCGCTTTCGGACCCTGTCCAGTACTGTTTAGCGCCACCGCATAGACATAGCCATAGCGGGGATTGTCGCTGTCCAATCGGGCAGCTTCCGCCAGGGCGGTTATGGCATCCGGCAACTTCTTCCCGCGAATCAACAGCAGCCCCAGCGCATGGTGCGCGGCGGCATTTTGCGGATCGAGGGCCAGAGCTTGGCGCAAGGTCTTTTCACCTTCCGCGTCATGACCCTGGAGACGGTACAGGTCAGCGAGATTGACCGCCGCTTGGGTGAAGTCCGGTTGCAGCGCCAGGGCAGCGCGATAAGCCGCTTCCGCTTTGTCAAACTGGCGCTGATCGACCTCGATCAAGCCGATGTTGAGAAACGATTCGGGACGGTCAGCATTCGTCATTTCCGCAGTCGTGTATTCGGCTATGCCGCGCTGGACAGCGCGGCGCTGGATCTCGTCGAGCGATTCCTGTGGAACGGACGCCAGCGCCCGTGCTGCTTCGATTCGCACCAGCCGCACCGGATCATCAAGCAGCGGCGGCAGATGGCGCACCTTCAGCTCTGGCGGCAAGCCCTCCAGCGCCCGCGCCGCCGTACTCCGCAACAGTGGATCGGGATCGGTCAGCAATGGCCGGATACTCTCAAATGCGGCTGGATTAAGGCGTTCACCTAACCGGGAAACTGCGCTGGCTCGGGCGATGTTGGGCTGGTCCGGGTTTTTCAGCAATGCCCGCAGCAACTCCGATGCACCGGCGGCATCAGTATTGCCGGCGTACAGCGCCTCAGCGAATTGCTGATGACCGACCGGAACCTTGCCATACCACTTTTTCACCTGCTCTGCCGCCCATGATGCCGATTGGTCGCCATGGCATTTCGTACAGGCGTTGGGGACGCCCAGCGTCACCGATAGATCAGGACGGGGAATGCGAAAGCTGTGATCGTGACGTGGGTCCACCACCATATAGTTTGTGGTGGGCGCATGGCAGGCGACGCAGTCCGCCCCTTTGGAGTTGGCCGAGTGGAAATGGTGTTGTGGCGTGTCGTATTTCGCGGGCAAATGGCATTGCAGACAAACTTTCCCGCCAGCGGCGCGTAACTGGCCGCTGTGCGGTTCATGGCAATCGCTGCAACTGACCCCCTTCGCCTGCATTTTGCTTTGCAGGAAGGAGCCATGATTGAACACCTCGTCCTTCATCTGCCCGTCGGGGTAGTAGAGATCAGGCGTCAGCAGCGCCAGCCGGTGAGTATTCAGCAACGGTTGGCCAAACGTGTAGTCCTCCCAGAGTTGCCCGCGCCGCGAGTGGCAACGGGCGCACAGTTCCAGTTCACGGTTAATGGCTTGCGGAGCGATCAGCAGGACGTTACCTGCGCTCTTCGTGGTATTCCAAAGTGCGTCAGATACTCCGGGCCGGGTAGCCGTCGCTAAATTCAGCGTTTGCATCGCCAGTACGCGCAACGAAAAGAGTACGCCTCGCCGTTCATTCAGCGCGATGGCCAAGCCTTTGGCGCTGTCGAGTCCCTGCCTGTCGCTTTCTTGCCGAGCCCAGGTGAGATGGTTTGCGCCGGGACCATGGCACGCTTCGCAGGAGACGTTGATTTCCGACCAGGTGGTGTTGAAACGCTTGAGCTGGGGATCGTAGTTCTTGTGCAGATTCGTCGAATGGCACTCGGCGCACATGTAGTTCCAGTTCTGCTGCATACCGGTCCAGTGCAGCGGATCTTTATGCGTCAGGTTCTGGTCAGGATAGAGGTGAAACCAGCGTTGCCCGCCCTGCTCTTTGGGTCGGCTGTCCCAGGCGATCCCCAGCGCCTGATAACGGCCATCGGGGAAACCGATCAGGTATTGCTGCAAGGGATACACGCCGAAGGTGTAAGCGATTTCGTAGTCCTGCACTGTTCCGTCCGGCCCGTCAGTGCGCGCCATGAATTTCCCGTCGCGGCGAAAGAAGGTGGAGGTCACGCCAGCGTAAGTGAACGAAGCGTCCTTGAAATCGCCGAGCACGGTCTGCTCGGCAGCGGGCTGCATGGCCTGGGCGTGTTGCGAGCTTTGCCAGTGCTGATATTCGGTCTGGTGGCATTGGGCGCAGGTTTGGGCGCCGACGTAGCCGCCGGCGTGTTGAGCGAATGGCGGATGGCTGGCCGGCAACGTGACCGGCAAAGGTTCCGCCGGTTCGCTCTCTGGCCAAGCCCAGCGGCCGAAAACGGTCAAACCACCAAGCAAGAGGAACGCCAGCAACAAAGCTGCCCGTCTGGAAAAACGCTGGGTGAAATGGATCATGGGGATTTGGATAAAGAGGTTGGGTGAAGTTTCAGACTACGCTCCGAAGCCAGTCGCGCGGTGTTTCTGGAGTATGCCGGCATAGTGTCTGCGAAGGCAGTTCGCCGAACAACCGCTGGTAGTCCAGAAACGTCCGAGTGAGTAAAAAACCTGCGCTCATATCGGTGAATAGGTAGCACGAGGAGTCACCAGAATTCGCAGGAATCTATCCGTCACGCGCTTGAAGTTGTGCATCCATAACGATGGCGACATACTGCGTCAGGTACTTTTTTGACATCCTCCCCGCCCTGCAGGACGGGGTTTCTCATGGAGAATCCCGATGAAAATGCGTTCAGGAACAGGTATAAGCAGAATGCGTGACGCCGCTGAAGCGGGGCGAGAAGCAGCGGCGGCGGCGGTCGCGGGGCTGGCGGGCGAACCGCCGGCGCTCGTCATCGTTTTCACCACGCCCAGGTACGATCTGCCGGCTTTGCTCGCCAGCATCCGGTCCGTGACAGGCGACGCGCATCTGATCGGGGCCACCGGCTCCGGCGAGATCGTGCAGGGACAACACCTGGGATTCGGGGGCGGGGTCGGCGTTCTCGCCCTGACGGCCGGACCATACCGGTTCGGCGTGGCGTCCGCCGACCACATTCGTGGTCAACTCAATCAAACCGGTCAGGCGATCACTCGGGCGAGTCGAGCCGAAGCCGGCTCCAGCCCCCACGCCGTCGTGCTGCTGCTCGCGGATTGTCTGGCTGGCGACCTCCAGCAGCTCTTTCAGGGGGCCTATCGCATCACCGGTCCGAAGGTCTCCATCACGGGCGGCGCCGCCGGCGACGAACTGAAATTCGTGCGGACGTGCGTGTTCCACGATGATCGGGTTGTCGAGGAGGGTGCGGTGGCCCTGTGGATCGCCAGCGAGCGGCCGCTACCGGTGGTGACGCGCCACGGCTGGGAACCGATCGGCATCCCGCTGCTGGTCACGCGCGCGGAGGATACGGAGATCATCGAACTCAACGGGCGTCCAGCCGCCGTGGTCTATGAGGAGCAACTCGGCCTGGCGCCGGGACAACTGAGCGCCGCCCAGTTCTGGGATACGTCTATCGACCATCCGTTCGGCCTGCTCCAGGCCGACGGGACAACCGTGATTCGGGTGGCCCGCGCGAAATCGGAGCAAGGTGCGCTCAAAATTCAAGGCTGTATCCCGCCGGCGGGCAGCGCCGTACAGGTGATGAGCAGTTCCATTGAGGCATTGCTGGATGTCGCCAATGAAGTCGCGAGCACCGCGCTCGCCGCCTATCCAGACGCTGGCGTCCTGCTGGCGTTCAGTTGCGCGGCCCGCGCCAAGCTCTTCGGCGAACGTACCCCTGAGGAATCTCGCCGGTTGCAGGCGGCGGCGGGCGCCGTGCCGACCTTCGGTTTCTACTGCTGCGGCGAGTTTGCGCGCACGGCGGGCGTGCTGGGAACGCACAACGCCACGCTGACCGCCCTGGCCTTGTAGCGAAAACCGAGCCGATGCCGCTGCCTGATTTGGTCTCCAGTCGTGCGACGCCCCTGGAATCGGACGATGTTTACCGCCTGCGCGCCGCCCGCGACACGGCCCTGCAGGCCGCGCGGGCGGCTGTCCGCGACACCACCCGCCTCACCCGCCTGCTCACCATCCTGAGTGAGCCGGGCCCTCTGGAGCTTCTGTTTGATCGGGCGCTCTCGACGCTGTCGGAGCTGTTTGCGGCGGATATCGTCGTGCTCTTGGACCCGGCCGGGACGGGGACCTTTTCGCCGTTGGCGGCGGTCGGGATACCAGAGGATATGCTTCAGCAGCCGCTGTCGGACGCCGAGAGTGGCTACGTGTCGTCCGTGATGCGCACTGGAACGCCTGTTCTGACGGCGGACGTGAGCGCGGACCCCAACGTGGATTCTCAACTGTGCGAGTTGGGCGCCGAGACAGCAGCCTGGTTGCCGGTGATCGGCAGCCAGACCGCGCGGGGTGTATTGATTCTGGCGCGCTGTCGGCCAGCCCCGTTCGCACATGCCGACGTCGATCTCTTGATGGCCATGGCGTACCGGATCGGCCTGGCGCTTGAACAAACGCAACGTAACACCCAATTGCAACAGCTTGTCCAGACCGGCCGCGAGATCGGTCGCCATCTCGACGAAGCGGTGGTAGCCCAAGAGGCCGTGCGCCTGTTCCCCGCAGTCGTGCGCGCGGACGCGGCGGCGCTGGTCTTGAACGAGCCAGACGGCGCGCCGCGCTGCATCGCCCAGTGCGGTCTTGATCCGGCATGGACCACCACCTGGAGCCGTTTCACCGAGCGCCTGCTCGCAGACTCGCGTCTCGGCGGCGGCGAACCGTACAACACGCTCGATCTGCATGTCGCCGCCGAACGACTCTCATTCGAACTGCCTCACGCCAGTCCGATACGCGCGCTGTTGGCGGTCCCGCTGCGCCGCGAGGAGCGGATTCAAGGTTTGCTGTACGCCATGCGATTTTCGGCGACCTTGTTCAATCCGGACAGCTTGCAGATCGCCACGCTTTACGCCAGCCAGATTTCGGCAGCCCTGGAGAATGCGCGGCTGTACCGGGCGGTAAACGACGAGCTGGCCGAGCGGATGCGCGCGGAGCAGGCGCTGCACGCCAGCCACGAGCGGTTTCGCGCCTTGATCCGCAGCGTTTCTGATGTCATCGCCATCCTGGCTGCCGACGGAACGATTCGCTATGCCAGCCCAGCAGTTGAAACGATGTGGAAATGTTCGGCGGAAGCCCTGTTGGGGCGGAGCGTGTTCGACCGGGTGCATCCGGAGGATGTCGAGACGATGCGCGGTCTGCTGGCCGAGGTGAGCAAACAAGCGAGTTCGACGTTGATCGGCGTGCTGCGTCTGCGCCATGGCCCTAACGCCTGGCGCGACTTTGAAGTCATCCTGGCAAATTTGCTCGACGAGCCGGCAGTGGCTGGGATCGTGTCCACCTATCATGACATCACGGAACGTAAAACTTACGAGCGAGAACTCACCCATTTGGCGTTTCGCGATCCGCTGACCGGACTCGCCAACCGAGCCTATTTCCGGGATCGGCTGCGGCATGGACTCATGCGCGCCGATGCCAAGGGTCGATCGGTCGCGGTGATCTTCTTCGATCTGGACAACTTCAAAATCGTCAACGACAGCCTGGGTCATGCTTGTGGGGATCAGGTGCTGCGAGTGATTGCGGACCGGGTGCGGGCCTGTCTGCGCCGGGACGACACCGCCGCGCGACTGGGTGGAGACGAGTTCACGATTCTCATCGAGGACTTGACCGACGTGGATCAAGTGATGGTGATGGCCAATCGCCTGATGGTCGAACTGCGCGATCCGATCCGACTGGAGGGACGGGATTTGTTCGTCGGCGGCAGCATGGGCATCGCGATCAGCACCCCGCACCAGGACAGCACCGATGAGCTGCTCCGCAAGGCGGACTTGGCGATGTACCACGCTAAAAACAGCGGCAAGGGCTGCTACGCTATTTTCGACGCTCAACTCAACACGGCGGCCATGGAGCGGCTCGATCTGGAAACCGAGCTGCGCCAGGCTATTGAGCGGCAGGAACTCCGGGTCTACTACCAACCCATCGTTTCGTTGCAGGATGGCCTCGTCCGCGAGGTGGAGGCGCTGGTGTGCTGGCGGCATCCGCGGCGCGGACTGGTCGCTCCGTCCGACATGATCCCCATCGCCGAGGAAACCGGACTGATCATCGAAATCGGTCAGTGGGTGCTGGAAACCGCCTGCCGGCAGGTTCGAGCCTGGCAGCGATGCTGCCCGGGCGAGCCGCCACTCCGGCTGAGCGTCAATCTGTCGGCGCGGCAATTTCGCCATGCCGCCCTCGTCAGCGAGATCGGCGCCGCGCTGCGCAACAGCGAGTTGAAGCCGTCCAGCCTGACGTTCGAGATCACCGAGAGCATCCTGATCCGCGATCCGGTTGGAATAGTCGCGAAGCTCCGGGCCTTGAAGGATCTTGGAGTGCGGCTGGCCATCGACAACTTCAGCGCCGGTTATTCAAGCTTGAGCTACCTCAAACAGTTTCCGATCGACACGCTCAAGATCGACCGCTCGTTCGTCCAAGGCATTGCGGTGAACCCGCGCGACAAAGCCATT
>JAJHPN010000184.1 GCA_020890855.1 Candidatus Contendibacter sp.
CGGCCGCCGCGCCGCTCGCCCGCACGGCGTCCAGAAAGTCCAGACCGTGCTGTTGCCCGCCGCGCACCGCGCAAAACAGATCGCCCGACCGCACGGCCCGGCTGTCCGAAGCCAACCCGCCCACCGGTAACCTGGCCCAGGGTGCTGGAACCTCGGTGAATCCGTCCAACAATGCACCCAAGGTGCAGAAAGCGTTGCTCATGGCCGGGTTCCCGCCGCCGGCGGCCCGCCGGCCATCTTCATGCTCGGCAGATCGTCGGGGGTGATGTTCAGAATCCGCAGCGCCTCGCCCATGGTATGGCCGAATACCGGGGCCGCCACCGTCCCACCGTAATACGCTCCACTCTTTGGCTCATCAATGATGATCACCATCACCAGCCGGGGATCGCTGGCCGGCGCCATGCCGGCGAACAGCGAGAAGTAACGGTTACGAGAGTAGCGTCCATTGACTATTTTATGGACGGTGCCGGTCTTGCCTGCGATCCGATAGCCGGGGACGTCGGCTTTGGATCCGGTGCCTTCCTTGCTGACCGCCAGCTCCAGCATGGAGCGCACCTGTCGCACTGCCGACGCCGACAGAATGCGTCGTTCCTCGCTGGGATCCAGCGGTTGCTCGCGCTTACGCAAGGTCAATGGTCGCCTTATCCCGTCCGCCGCCAGCACTGTGTAGGCCTGAGCCAGTTGCAGCATGGTGACTGACAGTCCATAACCGAAAGAATGATTGGCGTGGCCGATTTCGCCGCCCCAGCGGCTGAAATGATGCAGCACTCCGGGTTGTTCACCGGACAAGCCCAGCCCGGTCAACACGCCAAAGCCTATGTCCTTGTACAGTTTCCACAGCCGCTCCATTGGCATGGAAAACGCGATCTTGGTGACGCCGATATTGCTGGATTTGCTGATCACCCGGGTCACGTCGATGATCCCGTAGTTGTGGGTATCGCGCACCCAGTAGCGCCCGACCCTGAGCGGTCCTCGCGCATCCACCGGAGTCGTCGGAGTCCACTTGCCGCTTTCCAGCGCTAGGCTGATGGTGAACGGCTTTACGGTCGATCCCGGCTCGTAAACATCGGTTACAGCCCGGTTGCGGAGTAAATCACCCTGTAACTCGTTACGGTTGTTGGGATTGCCCGCCGGTTGATCGACCATCGCCAGAATTTCACCGGTGCGGACATCAATCATCACCGCCGATCCGGCGTCGGCCTTGTTCTCCAGCACCGCCGCTTTCAGAGCGCGGTAAGCTAGATACTGCAAACGCCGGTCAATGCTTAGCGTCAGGGTCTGGCCTGGTTGCGGCGCTCGCAGAATGCCGACTTCCTGGACGACCCGGCCCAGCCGATCCTTGATCACCTGCTTTTGTCCCGGAATGGCGCGTAACTGGGCGTCGAAGGTCTTTTCCAGCCCTTCCTGCCCGGCATCGTCAATGTCGGTGAAGCCAAGCAGATGGGAAGTGGCTTCGGCGTCAGGGTAATAACGGCGGTACTCGCGCTGGCTGTACACTCCTGGAATCCGCAACTTCAGGATCGGCTCGACCACGCTGGGCGGCAGATGGCGGCGCAGATAAACGAACTGGCGGGTTTCTTTCCCCGCCAGCTTCTGCTCCAGTTCCGTGACTTGCATCCCTAACCGTGCGGCCAGCGTCGGCCAGCGTTCACGCTGGGCCAGCAGTTCCGCCGGCTGCGCCCAGATTGAATCCACCGGGGAACTGACCGCCAGCGGTTCGCCGTTCCGATCCCGGATCATCCCCCGGTGGGCGGGTGTCTCAACGACCCGTAAAAATCGCTCATCGCCCTGGTCTTGCAGAAAGTCCTTATGCACCAGTTGCAAATATCCCGCCCGCGCCACCATGGCGGCGGCGGCGACGCCCAGCACGGTCAGGGTTAATCCGACGCGGGTCAGGGTTCGCCACTTCGCGGGTGGCTGACGCGCTGACCGGACGGCGCGAGGATGCAGCCGAGGCACGGTCATGGGGTGATGTACAGCACGGCGCCCGGATCAGGGTTGAGCATATTCAACCGGGTCCGCGCCGTGTCCTGGATCGCAATGTTGGTTACCAAGGTGCTTTGCTCCAATTGCAACAGTTCCCAGTCACTCGCGATTTGATCGCGTTCCGCCTGTGCTTTTTGCCACTGCATGAACAACAGCCGGTTACGGTGATGGGTGTAAACCACCCCGATCCCGGAGCCGAGCGCGATCACGGTCAACAGCGCAATCAGCAGCGTCTGGCGTTTCATGCCAACCGCTCCGCAATCCGCAAAGTGGCGCTACGGGCGCGGGGATTGACCGCCACTTCCGCAGCGCCGGGCCGGATTGCCCGGCTAAGCAGGCGCAGAGTCATTCCCTCTGGTCCACCCATCACTGGCAAGCCCAGCGGCAGTTCCCGCCCTTTGGCCTGTTCCCGCAGAAATTGCTTGACCATCCGATCCTCCAGCGAATGAAAGCTGATGACCGCCAATCGCCCGGCCGGCGCCAGCGCCGCTACCGCTTGCGGCAACGTCGTCCGCAACTCGCCCAGTTCGTCATTGACCGCAATCCGGATCGCCTGAAAAGTGCGGGTGGCCGGATGCTGGCCGGGCTCCCGGGTCGGGACGGCGGTAGCGACAAGAGCCGCCAGTTGCGCCGTGGTCGTCAGCAGCGTCTGCTGCCGGGCGGAGACAATGGCGCGCGCGACTCGCCGATGAAACCGTTCCTCGCCATACTCCGCCAATACCCGATCCAGTTCCGCTTCGCTGATCCGGCTCAACCAGTCTGCTGCGCTGCGGCCGTGCAACGGATCCATCCGCATGTCCAGCGGCCCGTCCTGGCGGAAGCTGAACCCGCGCTCCGCATCGTCCAACTGCGGCGACGACACGCCTAAATCCAGCAGGATTCCATTCACCTGCCTCGACCAGCCTTGCCCGTCGATCACCTCCGCCAACCGGCCAAACGGCGTATGAACGAACGTAAAGCGAGAATCGCCACTAAACCGCTCTGCGGCACAACGGGCGGCGTCCGGGTCCCGATCCAGGGCCAGCAGTCGGCCATGCGGCCCCAACCGCTCCAGCAGCGCTTTCGCATGACCGCCCCGGCCAAAGGTGCCATCGATATAAATACCATCCGGACGGAGGTTCAGCGCCGCTAGCGCTTCGGCCAGCAACACCGGCAGATGCGTGTCGGTCATCCTCAGAACGCCAGCAAGTCCAAATCGGGCAGGGAGTCACCCTCCTCCTTTCCGTCGCGGGACAACGCAGCCTCCCGCCAGTCGCGCCAGTCTTGCTCATTCCAGATTTCAAATTTGTTGCCCTGACCCACCAACACCACCTGCTTGTCCAGACTGGCGAACTCCCGCAGGGGGGCCGGTAACAGAATCCGGCCGCTGGCGTCCATGTGGCATTCCTCGGCGTGGCCTAGCAGCAGTCGTTTCAGGGTGCGGGTGCGGGGATTGGCGCTGGACAAACGAATCAGCTGCCGTTCGATCTCTTCCCAGACCGGCAACGGATACAGCAGCAGGCAACGGTCGCGGTCCACGGTTAAAATCACTTGCCCCTCTGCGGCGTCTTGCAATAACGGGCGATACCGCGCCGGTATGGAGAGTCGACCCTTGTTGTCCAGCGACAGTGGATTGACGCCTCGAAACAATGCCTTATGCCTTTTGTGCGCTGGGGCGCTGTTGCATCCCACTTTTCCCCACTTTTCGCCACGCACTATAGGTAGGCAAGCCGGTGACTGTCAAGAAAAGTCAGGGAGCCATTTTTTAAAAGCTATTTAAATACATAGTGTTATGTTTTAAAGGAAATTACTGACGGCCAGTGGGTACTAATATGGACACAGTTGATATGCCGGATCAGCGGGATTTGTTCAGATGGTGCAACAATGCACAAATCATCTTGACAGGGCCAGCGGAATTGCACTGGGCTTCGCCTTGTTAAAACCACGGCAAGCAGGTAACTTGCGCCGCGCTGACCGATAACGTTTCAATGCCCAGTGGTACGCTGACTGTCGCCCTGCCTCTTCCGCCGCCCCCATATTAAAACCATGTCTGTTCTGCTTAACCTGTTTCTTGATATCTGCCTGTTCCGCAAGGGCCCGCAGGACACGCCGTCATCGATGGCGCTGCTGAAAATATGTCTGGCGGCCTATGGGTTGACCAGTCTGCTGGCGCTGCTGATCGGGACGCCCGCGCTGGTCGCCCTGTTGCAAACCCTGCTGGACATGGCGCTGCTGAGTGGTCTGCTCTATGTGGCGCTGATTCTGTACCGGCGCCCCCGGCGGTTTGAGCAAACCCTGAGCGCGCTGACCGGCTCTGGCGCTTTGATCAGCCTGCTGGCGTTGCCATTATTGTTCTGGATCACCCAGCAACCGCCCGGCGGCGATACTGAACTGCCGGCGCTGCTGCTGTTGGCGCTGATGGCGTGGAGCATTGCGATCATGGCGCATATCCTGCGCCATGCCCTCAATGCCCCCATCTGGATCGGCGCGCTATACGCATTAGGCTATACCTTGCTGTCCTGGCAGTTGACCGGCTGGATCGGCTCTTTCGACTCTCAAGGTTACTGACCGTCCTCTGTTGAACCGCCCGGTTCCGGTTTCAGACTGACGGGGAGACTCCCTCATGCATATCCATATTCTCGGTGTTTGCGGCACCTTCATGGCCGGAGTGGCGCTGCTGGCGCGCGCGGCTGGACATACCGTCTCCGGGTGCGACGCCGGGGTTTATCCGCCGATGAGCACCCAATTGGCCGAGGCTGGCATCGCCCTGCGCGAAGGCTATGCGCCGGAACAACTCGCCGAAGTGCAACCGGACATGGTGGTGGTCGGCAATGTCATGAGCCGGGGCCGACCTATTATTGAGGAACTGCTGAACGCCAATGGGCCCTATGCGTCCGGGCCGGCCTGGCTGGCGGAGCATGTGTTGCGGGATCGTCATGTGCTGGCGGTGGCCGGCACCCACGGCAAAACCACCACCAGCAGCCTGCTGGCCTGGATTCTGGAAGTGGCCGGTTTGGAACCGGGGTTTCTGATCGGCGGCATTCCCGCCAATTTCGGAGTGTCAGCGCGACTGGGGGCGGCGCCATTCTTTGTGGTGGAAGCCGACGAATACGATACGGCGTTCTTCGACAAGCGCTCCAAGTTCGTCCATTACCGACCGCGCACCCTGATCCTGAACAATCTGGAATTCGATCACGCCGACATCTTTCCCGATCTGGCCGCGATCCAGCGCCAGTTTCACCACCTGCTGCGCATTGTGCCGGGTAATGGCCGGATCATTGCCAACGGTCAGGACCCGCATCTGGCCGAGACGCTGGCGATGGGGTGCTGGACGCCAGTGGAGCGGTTTGGCCGTGGCGACTGGCAGGCGGAAGAGATTGCGCCGGATGGCGGCGGTTTTACCGTCGCTTATCGGGGTGCGCGACAGGGTCGGGCGGAATGGAGCCAACTGGGGTTGCATAACGTCCACAACGCCCTCGCCGCAATCGCCGCCGCTCACCATGCCGGGGTTCCGGTTGCAACGGCTATCGCCGCATTACGGGATTTTCAGGGCGTCAAGCGGCGACTGGAACTGCGCGGTTCGGTAGGCGGGATCACGGTCTACGATGATTTTGCCCATCACCCGACGGCGATTGCCACCACCTTGGCCGGTTTGCGGGCGCGGGTTGGTTCGCAGCCGATCATCGCGGTGCTGGAGCCGCGCTCCAACACCATGAAGCTGGGGGTGTTCAAGGACAGCCTCGCCCCGGCGTTGACGGCGGCGGATGCGGTGCTGCTCTACCAGGCGCCGGATCTGGGCTGGAATCTGGACGCCGTGGCGGCGACGCTCGGCTCACGCGGGCAGGTTTGCCATTCCCTTGAAGAAACGCTCGCCGCCCTTCACACCCGGCTGCAACCGGGAACCCAGGTGCTGATCATGAGCAATGGCGGCTTTGGCGGGATTCATGAACGGTTGTTGCAATCGCTGCGGGCGTCCGCCCATTGAACCGCCTTGCCTTCCCTCCGGCTATCGGGACCTGTGCGCCGATTCAAGACCGGTAGTGTAGCGGCGAGGGTCGGTGTGGCGGGTGAATGGTTACGGCCGCAATGATTGCGGCCATGAACTCCGATGAGCGTTATGAAAAAACCAGCCCCCGATTTATCCCAGCATACCCCGATGATGCAGCAGTATTTGCGGATCAAGGCTGAGCATCCCGACATTTTGCTGTTTTACCGGATGGGGGATTTTTACGAGATGTTCTACGACGACGCCCGCCGCGCCGCCGATCTGCTGAATATCACCCTCACCACGCGCGGCCAGTCTGCCGGCGAACCGATTCCCATGGCCGGCGTCCCGTTTCACGCGGTCGAAACCTATCTGGCCAAACTGGTCAAGCTCGGTGAATCGGTGGCGATCTGCGAACAGTTAGGCGATCCGGCCATCAGCAAGGGGCCAATGGAGCGGCAGGTGGCGCGCATCGTCACCCCCGGCACCCTGACCGATGAAGCGTTGCTCGATGAGCGTAGCGATAACCTGCTGGTTGCGCTGCATCAGGTGAAAAACACCTACGGACTGGCCTGGCTGGATTTGAGCAGTGGGCGATTCACCCTGATGCAGGTGCATGGCGAAATGGCATTGCTCAATGAACTGGCGCGGCTGAAACCGGCGGAACTGCTGATCAGCGACGAATTCAGCCTGTCCGAAGGCTGGCGGCAACATCCTGGCCTGCGCCGGCAAGCGCCGTGGCATTTCGACCGGGACAGCGCCTTTCACGCCCTGTGCAGCCAGTTCGGGGTCCGCAATCTGGACGGCTTTGGCTGCGCCGATCAACCGGTAGCGGTCGCCGCTTCGGGTTGCCTGCTGCACTATGTCAAGGACACGCAGCGCAGCGCCTTGCCGCATTTGACCGGCTTGCGGGTCGAGCGCCATGAGGACAGCGTCATTCTCGATCCCGCCAGCCGCCGCAATCTGGAGCTGGAGCAAAGCCTTAACGGCAGTCGTCAACACGCCTTGCTGGGGGTTCTCGACCATTGCGTGACGCCGATGGGGGGGCGATTGCTGCGGCGCTGGCTGCACTGGCCGTTGCGCGACCGGCAGCCGCTCCGGCAACGACAGGACAGCCTGCGATCCTTGCTGGACAACGGCGGCTATGACGCCTTGCGCGGCCTGTTGCGCGGCGCCGGCGATGTGGAGCGGATTCTGGCGCGGGTGGCGCTGAAATCAGCCCGGCCACGGGATTTAACCGCGCTGGCCGACGCGCTGGATCGGTTGCCCGGCTTGCAGCAGTTTCTCCAACAGGCGGACGCCCACCTGCTGCAAAACCTTGCGGGGCGGGCCGGGACTTATCCTGACCTTGGCGAACTGCTGCGCCAGGCGATCATTCCCAACCCGCCGCAACTGCTGCGCGATGGCGGCGTCATCGCGACCGGCTACGATCCGGAACTGGACCAATTGCGCAGTCTCGGCGAACGGGCCGATCAATATCTGGTGGAACTGGAGGCGCGGGAACGGCAGCGCACCGGCATCGCCAATCTCAAGGTGGGCTTCAACCGGGTGCATGGCTATTACATCGAAGTGACTCGCGCCCAGTCGCAGGCGACGCCCGCTGATTATCAGCGCCGTCAGACGCTCAAGGGCGCGGAACGCTACATCATTCCGGAATTGCAGGAGTTCGAGCATCAGGTGCTGCATGCCCAGGAACGGGCGCTGGCGCGGGAAAAGGCGCTGTATAACGCGCTCCTGGATCGCCTGATTGCCCGGTTGCCGGCCTTGCAAGCCAGCGCCGCCGCCCTGGCTGAATTGGATGTGCTGGCGAATCTGGCCGAACGCGCCGCCGCCCTGAACTGGCGCTCGCCGGAACTGGTAGACGCGCCGGGCATTGAAATCATCGCGGGGCGGCATCCGGTTGTGGAACAGGTGCTGGACGAGCCGTTCGTGCCCAATGACTTAACGCTTGAACCGGAACGCCGGCGCATGCTCATCGTCACCGGTCCTAATCTCGGCGGCAAATCGACCTATATGCGCCAGACCGCCTTAATCGTGTTGCTCGCCCATTTAGGCAGTTTTGTCCCGGCGCAGCGGGCGGTGATTGGCCCGATCGACCGGATTTTTACCCGGATTGGCGCCGCTGACGATTTGGCCGGCGGGCGTTCGACCTTCATGGTGGAAATGAGCGAAACCGCCAATCTTCTGAACAATGCGACGCCGCACAGTCTGGTGCTGATAGATGAAATCGGGCGCGGCACCAGCACTTTTGACGGACTGGCGCTGGCCTGGGCTTGTGCGGCGCAATTAGCCGGCGCGGTGCGCGCTTTTACGCTATTCGCCACGCATTATTTTGAATTAACCCGGTTGCCGGATGAGCAGCCCGGTATCGTCAATGTGCATTTGGACGCCGTAGAACATGGCGACGCCATTGTCTTCATGCATCGGGTTCAGGATGGGCCGGCGGATCGCAGTTACGGGTTGCAGGTGGCGGCATTGGCGGGAGTGCCGCCGACCGTAATTCAGCAGGCCCGCCAGCGCTTGCGGCTGTTGGAGCGGCAAATGTTGCGGCGGGAATTGCCGGCTCGACCCCCGGCCCGTGCGCAAATCCCGCTATTTGGCGATACCGCGCATCCGGTGGTCGCCGCATTGACCGACCTTGATCCCGATGCGCTGACTCCGAAACAGGCGCTGGCTGAATTGCGCCGGTTGCGGGGGTTAATCCAGTAAGTGGGCAAAAGTCCTGCGCCAGTCAGCAGGATTGCCGAGGCTTTTGCCCGCGTCTTGCGTAAAAGCCCGCGATAAATCCGGCCAGCCGGTGTTCGGCAATCGCCGCCCGCAATTCGCGCATCAGGTCCTGGTAATAGTGCAGATTGTGAATGGTGTTGAGCCGGGCGCCGAGGATCTCCCGGCATTGATCGAGATGGCGCAGATAGGCGCGGCTGTAATAGCGGCAGGTATAGCAGCCGCAGGTTTCATCCAGCGGGCGGGAATCATTCCGATACTGGCTATTGCGAATGCGGATATCGCCATCATGGGTGAATAAATGACCGTTACGCGCATTACGGGTCGGCATCACGCAATCAAACAAATCAATGCCTCGCCTCACCGATTCAACAATATCTTCCGGCTTGCCAACGCCCATTAAATAGCGCGGCGCATCTTTCGGCAACAGCGGCGTGGTGCAGTCCAGCATCGCCAACCGTTCCACCAGCGGTTCGCCGACCGCCAGTCCGCCAATCGCGTAACCATCAAAGCCGATCTCGCCCAAACCTTCCGTGGAAACGCGCCGCAGGTCGTGATACATGCCGCCCTGGACGATGCCGAATAGAGCGGAAGGATTGTCACCATGCGCCACTTTGCTGCGCCGCGCCCAACGCAACGACAGTTCCATCGACTTTCGCGCTTCGGCTTCGGTGGCCGGATAAGGGGTGCATTCGTCGAAGATCATCACAATGTCGGAGCCGAGCGCCCGTTGCACCGCCATCGATTCCTCCGGCCCCAGAAAGACCGTGTTGCCGTTAATCGGCGAGCGGAATTTCACGCCGGCTTCGCTAATTTTGCGGATCGCCGCCAGGCTGAAGACTTGAAAACCGCCGGAATCGGTGAGGATCGGCCCCTCCCAGTGCATGAACCCGTGCAGGCTGCCGTGCTGTTCGATAATCGATGCGCCGGGGCGAAGCATCAGGTGAAAGGTGTTGCCAAGGATGATTTCCGCCCCGCTGGCGCGAAGTTCTTCCGGGGTCATGGCCTTGACCGTGCCGTAGGTGCCAACCGGCATGAACGCCGGGGTTTCCACCGCGCCGCGCGGGAAGGTCAACCGGCCCCGACGGGCGAGATGGTCAGTTTGCAGCAATTGAAAGTGCATAGTGGGCGATGTTCGACCTTGTTCGATGATCTATAGGAATCCGATCCGGGTTGTGGAATCATTGCTTCGAACCGCCCCGGCGCTTCGCGCCACCCCGCCTTGTCCAAGGCGGGGAAAAATCCACAACTCATTTAATGATCAATGGTTCGGACAGTTTTTATACGATGCTCTCCCAAAGCCTGATGCAGTACGGCTTTAAGTAGTTGATCGCGCCGGGTTTCGCGCTGTTTCTTTGCAGCCTCTAACTGATCGCACAGGGCCATCAACTCATCAACTTTGGCGACGATGCGGTGTTGTTCGGAGAGGGGGGGAACCACTATTTCAAGCTCATAAGCATCGCTGCGACTTAGCCCCGGTTTAACGCCCTTTCCCAAATGACCAAGATCGCAGCAATTCCCGGTCTTCTTATTAATTCTGATTTTCAATAGGTTTATTAATGATTTTAGATTCGCCTAATAAAAAAGACGAAAAACCGTAAGTGCTCATTAACTGCAGGTAGACACTGCCAACGAGAGTGCCATCGGCTATACTGGATACGATGCTGATCCCACCCTTCCAACCGAAACTGCCCGAGATTGCCGGGTGCGACCAGACTCCCG
>JAJHPN010000439.1 GCA_020890855.1 Candidatus Contendibacter sp.
ATACCACCGGAATGCCGCCGGCCTCGCACTTCTGCCGCAATTCGTCCACGCCAAGGCTGCCCCGGTGGAGCAGAACCGGCAGGTGGCGTAATTCTTCGATCCAGTCCTCCTGCACCAACCGCATGACTTCTTTCTTCTCCGGGCTGCGGACCGAATCGACCAGAAAGACACCATCCTCGTTGACGTGAACTTCCAGATCGAAGCCGCGCCGGTAGGCTGACAACGCCAGTCCATAAGGGCCGCAACCACCGTGGCCGGAGGTCATAAAGATCGTGGTGGCCTCGCGCCACAACCGCAGCTCCAGGGTGCGATTCAGTTCAATCGTCGGGTCCAACGCCTTCATCGCCATCATCAGCGCCGCCGGGCCACAGGTAAAGTCGAGGGTTTGCTGGTAGTAAGGCGCTGTAACCAGTTCGGCTTGCAGATGCGGGGCGAGCCGTTTCTCAAAACGCAGCGCGGTCATCTGGTCTTCATAGTAATCCAATACTTCCTTGAACTGGCGGTAACCGTGACGGAGAAACAGCGCCAGCGAAGCGGGATTATCGCGACGGATTTCCAGCCGCATCGACACGCAATCGTGTTCCAAAGCGGCGGTTTCGGCGGTTTCCAGCAACCGGTCGCCGACCCCGCGCCGGGCAAAATCGGGATGAACCGCGATGGAGTACAGCCGGGCGATTGACGCGCTGCGCGAGAATAACAACAGCACATAGCCGCGCAGTCGCCCGTCATGTTCATCGAGCAGAGTCACGGCATTGCCACGGGTCAGCAGGTGACGGAAGCTACGGCGAGACAGGCGATCGGTGGTGAAACACAGGGTTTCGACCGACAGCAGGGCCGGGATGTCGTCCAACGTGGCGCAGCGGAGCATGGCGATTCGGGGAATTGTCAGATCAGGCGGGAGGATTGTTATTATCGTGCAGTAGCAGCCGCTATCGCTAGTGAAACTATCATGCCAACTTTCCCCACCCGCTTGCTAGAGCGGATTCGCCGCTTGGTCGCCACCCCCTCGGTCAGCAGCGTATCGCCACAATTCGACCAGAGCAATCGCCAAGTCATTGATCTGCTAGCGGACTGGCTGGAATCGGCCGGGTTCGCCGTGCAGATCGAGCCGCTGCCGAACCGTCCAGACAAGGTCAACCTGATTGCCACCTTGGGTAGGGGGCCGGGCGGGCTGGTGCTGGCCGGGCATACCGATACCGTGCCGTTCGATGCTGGACGCTGGCAGTTTGATCCCTTTGGCGGCATCGAAGCAGACGGGCGGATTTACGGGCTGGGAACGGCGGACATGAAGGCGTTTCTGGCGCTGGCGCTGGCCGCCGCACAGCAGTTTCGGGCCAGCGATCTGCGCCAACCGTTGATCATTCTGGCGACGGCGGACGAGGAAAGCAGCATGGCCGGGGCGCGAGCGCTGGCTGCAATGAAGCAACCGCTAGGCCGTCATGCGCTGATCGGCGAACCGACCGGACTCAAGCCGGTGCGGATGCACAAGGGCATTCTGATGGAAGCGATCCGGCTGGAAGGCCGTTCTGGCCATTCCAGCGATCCAGCACTGGGAGTGAATGCGTTGGAGGGGATGCACCGGGTCATTGGCGAATTGCTGCACTGGCGGGCGGAATTGCAGACTCGTTACCGCAACCCGTTGTTCGCAGTCGAGGGGCCGACGCTGAATCTGGGCCATATTCACGGCGGCGATAACCCCAACCGGATTTGCGCCGACTGCGAACTGCACATTGATCTTCGGCCCTTGCCGGGGATGGGGCTGGCCAACTTGCGCGCGGAGTTGCACGGACGTCTGGAGCGACTGCTGGCGGACAACCGCGCGTTGCAGTTGCGTTGTACGCCGCTGTTTGCCGGAATTGAGGCGATGGAGACGTCGGCAACCGCCGCCATTGTCCAAGCGACCGAGCAATTAACTGGAGCGCCGGCGGAAGCGGTCAGTTTTGGCACCGAGGGGCCGTATCTGAACGCGCTGGGGATGGAAACGGTGATTCTTGGTCCCGGCAGCGTCGAATGCGCCCATCAACCGGACGAATTTCTACCCCTGGCGACCATTTCTCCAACGCTGGACTTGCTGCGCGGGTTGATTGAACGGTTTTGCGTACAGTCTGATGACTGACATCCCCCTCATCCTTGGCGCGCTCGGTCCTGTTTTCGGGCTGATTTTGATCGGCTTCGGTCTGCGGCGCAGCGGTTTTCCCGGCGATGGCTTCTGGCCGGCAGCGGAGCGTCTGACCTACTTCATCCTGTTTCCGGCCTTGCTGATTCAGCGGCTGGCGCTCTCCCGGATCGGCGACTACGCCGTGCTACCGGTGGCGACCGTCATCATCGCGTTGCTGTTGACGATGACTGGGCTGGTTTATCTGCTGCGCCCCTGGTTCAAGGTAGATGGGCCGGCGTTTACCTCGGTCTATCAGGGCGTGATCCGCTTTAACACCTATGTCGGGCTGGCGGTGGCGCTGGCCGTGTTCAACACCGAAGGCGGCGCGGTTGCGGCGCTGGTCATGGCGATCATGATTCCGGCGATCAATGTGTTGTGTGTGCTGATGCTGAA
>JAJHPN010000127.1 GCA_020890855.1 Candidatus Contendibacter sp.
AACCTCCGGCTTGGCTTTCTTCTCAAACACCTGCACGGCGGGACTGTCCAGCCGGAATCCACCTGGAATCGTCGCGCCGATCTTGCCGGTAATCGCCGCGACCCATTGCGGATAGGTTTCAGCGGCGGTCTTCAGGCTATTCCACGCCTTGTTTTTCAATTCCACCGCCACAGTTTGCCCCTCGGTCTGAATGGCAAACAGCATGGTTTGCGCTGAGGCGGGTTTTGCCTGCGGTAATTGGTTGATTTTCACCGTCACATCGAGCTTGCCGGGAATCGCCATGGTGATGATCTCTTGCAGGAGCGCAGTTCGGTCTATCGGAGGGGCCAAGGGCGCCGGCGCGGCAACCATCGGGTCGCCGCCCGGAGCCACAGGCTTGGCGGGTTTCTGGCGGGGCGTCTTGGCGAAGGCCTGCTGTTCCGGCGTCACTTCTCCTGCCGGTTGGCCGTCCAGGCCATAACGTGGCCCGCCCGCCGCCAGCGCTTTCCGGTACGCGAAAGAACTGGTGTAAACCTTAATCGCTCGGCGAATCCGGGTGCGCGTCAGGTCCGCCAACGCCGGATGCACCCCGGCCAGCGCCATCGCTTCCTCACCCAGCCCGATTCGCAGCGGACGAGGCGCTGCCCGGTTGAAGCAGTCCGGGAAAATTTCGCACAGTTGGTCAATAATTGGATTCACGTCATAGGGCATGGGCCAGTCTCGCTATGGGATTACGCTATTCTCAGGGAAGTATAACCATGAATGGAAATCCCACCATAAGCGTCTTTTCGCCCGCCAATCCACGCAATTCGGAGCGATAGCCATGAATCATATTAATAAAAAGCAACCCTAAAACGCCCCGCCAGAGAAGTCATAACTCATTTCACTAAAGGGATGCTGCAAGAAAAAGCCTTGAATCAGATCAATTCCTAACGACCACAGGATCGGCATCGTTTGTACATCCTCAACTCCGCCGACAATGGTGGCCGCACCCAATACATCCAGGTTTTGCACCAGTTCCTTGAGCTGGGCCTGTTTCTTGGCGTCCTTGGACAGGCTGCTCACAAAATACATGTCCAGTTTGACGTAGTCAGCGCCCAGATTCTTGAGCAGGCTCAACGAATCGGCGCCCCGGCCAAACCGGTCCAGACAAAATCCGCAACCGAGCAGCTTGATCCCGCCAAGAAATCCGAACATGTCGCGCAAGCCGCGCTCTGCGCTGGACTCGGCTACCTCGAATACGATGCGCTGCGCTTCCACGCCAGTCTGCTCCAGTCGTTCACGCAACCAGGCCGCCAGCGTCTTGTCCTGAAGCGTCACGGGCAACACCTTGATGAACAGCGTGGTTGGCAATTGCCGTTGCCGCAGCATTTCCAGCGCATGGTCGATGACCCAGCGATCCAGCGTCAACCCCAATGGGTGGTTGTAGACCACGCCGAACACGCTGCCTGGCACCAGTTCCTGACCTTGGTCATCACGCAACCGCAGCAAGACTTCATAGCGTTCATTGGCGTCGCCCCGCATGCTGGCGACCGGCTGAAACACCAGCCACAGTCGCTCGTGTTCGACAATTTCGCGCACCTGTTCCAGCACCCGCCCCCGCGACGATGCCTCGCGATCCTGCTTGGCTTCAGCCACGCTCTGCTGGAGATAGATGCGTTCGCCTTTGGCTTCCCGCGCCAACCCACAAGCCGAATCAGCCCGCTGGATCAGCACCAGATGATCCTGGCTGCGATCCGTGGTCACCGCAATGCCGATATTGGTGCGCAGCAACAAGGCCTGCTCGCCGACCTTGTAAAATCCGGTCTCCAGCGCATCGCGGATGCGCCGAGCCAGCCTCAGCAGGGGTTCACCCAGCAGGTTGGGAACCAGAATGCTGAAAATAGCATCGCTAAACCGGGCTGCCGGCTGCTCGGCGTTCAGCACCTGCCGTAACCGGAGGGCTGCTTGTCCGACCACTTCATCAGCGGTTGCGACCCCGACCGAGTCACGGATTGCGCGCAGGTTATCCAGCATGACGAACACCACCGCCAGCGATTGCAGGCGCAACCCTATCGCCTCCAGCGTTCGTTCCATCAACATCATGAATCGCCGCCGGTTGTACAGGCTGCTGACGGTGTCGTTATCCGTCAGCAGGTTCAGCTTAACCCGCATGGTTCGCGCCCGGCTCAGCCGCTGTTTAACTTCCCAGCACAGATAGCTGGTCGGCACAGGCTTGGTCAGCAAGCTGGCCCCCGGCGCGTCCAGTTGCATCAGGTAATGAGCGATATCCGCCGGAAAGCACAACAGGATCATCGGCAAAATGTCGCAATCCCGATGCTGAGCAATGACTTGCGCCAGATCAGAGCCGCTGACCTCTTTGATATCCAAGTCGATCAGCAACAGATCGGGTCGGAATCGGTGAATGTCCTGCAGCACTTGCAAGGGCTGGATCACGACCCGCGGGGTAATGCCCTGCTCCTCCAGAGCGCCCGCCATCTCCCAAGCCTCAGCCGGGCGGTCATTGATAATCAGCACCCGGTAATAACCTTCCGAAGTTTGCGGCAGCAACAGTTCGCGCAAGACGCTCAGAATTTCGTCGCTATCGAATGGCTTGCTGAAATAGGCATTGCCGCCAGCCCGCACCGTATCCAGCCGGGCGGACATGTCATTGCGTTCGGCCAGAAACAGCACCGGCGACCGTAAGCCAACCTCGGTGCGCAGGGCGGCGATCAGCGCCACTGTCTGGTCTGTTCCTTCGGGAAAATCCATATCGATGATGATGGCCCCGGGGATCCGTTCATGCAGCCGTTCTTCAGCCTCAGTCAGCTCGGAGATATGCCGCACCCGGTAACCGGTATCCTGGAGTTTCGCCAGCAACGGCGATTCCTCTTCCGGGGTAATCAGGAAAACTTCCGGTTGTGAAGCCAGCAGTGGGCGGGTGCGGGGTTCGTCGGATGCACTGGCGCCGACGCTGGTCACCAGGATAAAGCGCAGTCCATCGATCAGTGCGGTCAGCCGTTGCCGGTCCACTTCACGGAGGACTTCGCCGACAGTCGCGCAATGTTTGATGTGCTGTTCCAGTTGTGCGACCAGATTGATGAGCCGCGTATCGCTGCTTTCGCGGACGTTCTGCGCCATGTCCTGGGCCAACCGCGCCAGCATGGCGAAGGATTTGGGATTCCACTTGACGTAGTACAACTTTTGCCACAAATCCTCGATGAGCTTCAGGTGATTAACCAGCTTGAGATTCTGGCTATCTCGGGGAGCCTGAGCCACGGCTATCTCCTTTTAAAAATTTATCCACGGAACACATGAAATACACATAAGGCATGGAAAGCATGGAAAGGTTAACGTCTCAAAGTGAGGCTTTTTTAACCTTTAACCTTAACCTTCTCAACCTGACTGATATCCCGCACTGCGCCACGAGCGGCGCTGGTGGTCATGGCGGCGTAGGCCCGTAAGGCGGCAGAAACCGGGCGTTGCCGGGCGACCGGCGTCCACGCCATCACGCCCCGCGCCTGCATCGCCGCCCGCCGCCGGTGTAATTCGGCATCGCTCACCGCTAAATTCAGCCGCCGGTTGGGGATATCAATTTCGATGCGGTCACCTTCTTCCACCAGAGCGATGGTTCCACCATCAGCCGCTTCCGGCGAAACGTGGCCGATAGACAGGCCGGAGGTGCCGCCGGAGAACCGGCCATCGGTCACCAGGGCGCAAACCTTGCCTAACCCTTTGGATTTCAGGTAGCTGGTGGGATAGAGCATTTCCTGCATACCCGGCCCGCCACACGGTCCTTCATAACGGATCAGCACCACATCGCCCGGTTGAATCCGTCCGCCAATAATCGCCGCAACGGCGTCCTCCTGGCTTTCCACCACCCGCGCCGGTCCCTGGAAGGTGAGGATGCTCTCGTCCACCCCAGCCGTTTTGACGATACAACCGTCCTCGGCCAGATTGCCATACAGCACCGCCAGTCCGCCATCTTGGGAATAGGCGTGGGCTTGGTCACGGATGCAGCCGCTGTTTCGGTCCAGGTCAAGACTCGGCCAGCGGGTATCCTGACTGAATGCCGTTTGGGTGGGGATGCCCGCTGGTCCGGCGGAGTAGCGCAGCCGGGCTTCATCCCAGGAAGTTGACCGGGCGATATCCCAGCGATCCAGCGCTTCGCCCAGCGTTTCAGCGTGAACGGTGCGGACATCGCGATGCAGCCGTCCGGCCCGATCCAGTTCGCCGAGAATGGCGATCACCCCACCCGCCCGATGCACGTCTTCCATGTGATAGTTGGGGGTGGCAGGCGCGACTTTGCACAGATTCGGGACTTGCCGCGACAGCCGGTCAATATCGCGCATGGTGAAATCGACGCCGCCTTCCTGAGCGGCCGCCAGCAGATGTAGCACAGTGTTAGTGGAGCCGCCCATCGCAATATCAAGACTGATCGCATTTTCAAAGGCCGGGAAACCGGCGATGGAACGCGGCAGGATCGAGCCATCATTCCGTTCGTAGTAGCGTTTGGCGAGTTCGACAATCCGTCGGCCGGCCTCCAGAAACAGGTCCCGGCGGTCGGCGTGAGTCGCCAGCAGCGAACCATTGCCGGGCAGGCTTAACCCCAGCGCCTCGGTCAGGCAGTTCATGGAGTTGGCGGTGAACATCCCGGAGCAGGAGCCGCAGGTCGGACAGGCGGAACGCTCATATTCGGCGACGGTGGCATCGTCCATCTGCTCATCGGCGGCGGCGACCATCGCGTCCACTAAATCCAGCTTGTGCGCCGCCAGTCGGGTCTTGCCGGCTTCCATCGGTCCGCCGGAGACGAAAATGGCCGGGATGTTCAGGCGTAGCGCGGCCATCAGCATTCCCGGGGTGATTTTGTCGCAGTTGGAGATGCAGACCAGCGCATCGGCGCAGTGGGCATTGACCATATATTCAACGGAATCGGCGATTAACTCCCGCGAGGGCAGCGAGTACAGCATTCCGCCGTGTCCCATCGCAATGCCGTCATCCACCGCAATCGTGTTGAATTCCTTGGCGATGCCGCCGGCCTGTTCGATCTCTCGCGCCACCAGTTGCCCCAAATCTTTCAGGTGAACATGGCCAGGCACGAATTGGGTGAAGGAATTGGCGATAGCGATGATCGGTTTGCCGAAGTCGCCGTCCTTGACGCCGGTGGCCCGCCACAAGGCGCGGGCGCCCGCCATATTGCGGCCATGGGTGGTGGTGCGGGAACGATAATCAGGCATGACAGACTCCGCAAGGGCTGGAAAATGGGATCGAACGGTTAAGGAAAGACCGCCCGGTCTGTTAAAAATTCTAAGCGAATTTCCGCCAGATGGAGACTCCCCGACGCCCGGAATCGTAAAGAAAGGCAATGATTCTGATCATCCATGAAGCAGATGCATTTGCAATAGGAACATAAACCGCAAAAAATCAAAGGGCGGAGCCTTGCGGATCCGCCCTTGATTCAATACGCCTTACCGTGTGACTTATAGTGCGCTGGGACCGATTTCGCCGGTGCGAATGCGGATTGCCCGCTCCAGGTCGTAGATGAAAATCTTGCCGTCGCCAATTTTGCCGGTGTTGGCGGTAGAGCAGATGGCTTCCACCACCTTGTCCACCAGGGCGTCATCGACAGCAATTTCCAGTTTCACCTTCGGCAGAAAATCCACCACGTATTCAGCGCCCCGGTATAACTCGGTATGGCCTTTTTGCCGGCCAAAACCCTTGACCTCAGTGACGGTGATGCCCTGCACCCCGATTCCCGACAGCGCCTCCCGCACGTCGTCCAGCTTGAACGGCTTAATGATTGCAGTAACCAGTTTCATGGATGTCCTCTCGCGTTCGCCTGACCCAAAATCAAATCTGCACGGGAATATAACCGAAATTACTCACGCTGCGCGATTAGGGACGGAACCAGGAATCCTGCAACCCGGTTCCGCCGCCGATCTTCACAGGCTGTAGCCGCGTTCGTCGTGCAGGGCGATATCCAGACCTTCGGTTTCCTGCTCTTCGGTGACCCGCAACCCGATCAGCACGTCCACGATTTTCAAGATTACGAAGCTGAGAATGCCGGAGTAGAGCAGGGTGAACACCGTGCCCTTGACCTGCGCCCAGAGTTGCGCGCCAAGGGTTACGCCTTCCGCCAAGCCGACGCCGCCCATCATCTTGTCAGCGCACAGTCCGGTCAAAATTGCGCCGACGATGCCGCCGATGCAATGGACGCCAAACACGTCCAGCGAATCGTCATAGCCCAGTATCCGTTTGAGTTTGGTGGACGCCAGGAAGCACAACACGCCGGACGCTGCGCCGATCAGCAATGCGCCCATCGGCCCCGCAGTGCCGGATGCCGGGGTAATCGCCACCAGTCCCGCCACTGCACCGGAAGCGATGCCTAGCACGCTCGGCTTGCCGTGCGCCAGCCATTCCGCGAACATCCACGCCAGCGCGGCGGTGGCCGTGGCGATCTGGGTGACGGCCATTGCCATGCCGGCGCTGCCATTGGCTGCTACGGCGCTACCCGCGTTGAAGCCGAACCAGCCAACCCACAACATCGAAGCGCCCATGAGCGTGTAGGTCAGGTTGTGCGGCGGCATGGCGACTTGCGGATAGCCCTTGCGCTTGCCAATCACCAGACAGGCGACGAATCCGGCGATACCGGCGTTAATATGCACCACCGTACCGCCGGCGAAATCGAGGACACCCCAACTGCTGCCAATCAAAGAACCGGCTCCGCCCCACACCATATGCGCGACCGGCAGGTAAACCACGGTGAACCAGGCGCCCATGAACAACAACAGCGCAGAGAACTTCATCCGATCAGCAAATGCGCCGACAATCAGCGCCGGCGTGATGATGGCGAAAGTCATCTGGAACACCATAAACACTGTTTCCGGAATGGCGTTCGGGGCGGTCGTCACCGGCTGCCACAGGCTTTCCACAGTCACCCCGCTCAAAAACGCCTTGCCCAGCGTCCCAATGAACGAATTGAGGTTGGTGATCCCTGCTTCCATCCCGGTCGCATCGAACGCCAGGCTATAACCGTACAGCGTCCACAGCACAGTCACCAGCGCGGTAATCGCGAAACACTGCATCATCACCGACAGCACATTCTTGGCCCGCACCATGCCGGCGTAAAACAGCGCCAGACCAGGAATGGTCATGAACAGCACCAGCGCAGTCGACGTCAGCATCCAGGCGGTGTCGCCAGTATCCAGCGCCGGCTTGATCACTTCCTGGGCCAGCGCCAGACCGGGCGTCAACGCGGCCAGCAGCGCCAACCCGCCGCCGGTTTTTAGGATTTGCATCGTTTTACTCATCAGCAGAGTTCTCCAGAAGTTGAAAACAGATAGGCATTTGCAATAAGCAGTCAAGCGGCGCCGGTTACAGGGCTTCCGGTCCGGATTCGCCAGTGCGGATGCGAACCGCGCCTTCCAGGTCGTAAATGAAAATTTTGCCGTCGCCGACCTTGCCGGTATTGGCGGCGTGGGAAATCGCCTCCACCACCCGATCGGCCAGGTCATCAGGAACACCCACCTCGATCTTGATCTTGGGCAGAAAGTCCACCACATACTCCGCACCCCGATACAGCTCGGTATGGCCCTTCTGCCGGCCAAAACCTTTGACTTCGGTAACCGTGATGCCTTGGGCGCCGACCTCTGACAACGCCTCCCGGACATCGTCCAGCTTGAACGGCTTGATAACCGCGGTGATCAGTTTCATAAATCGACATCTCCTGTGGTTCAGAACGCCTCCTAAGGGGGCGCGATGCGTTTTGCCGGCATCCCGGCGGTTCTCAAACACCGTATTGGGTTATGGTTTTAGCCTGAAGCATATCATGTGCCAATAGATATATATGTTTATAAACAGCTAGTTATAAATAATTTACGCGGAACGTCTGTTATATTCAGCTCTGCTTGCTGTCCATGTTCATTACTGCGCACTGTTCTAGTGCAATACCGCTTTCAATCCACAGAACCCGGAAATTCCCGCTACACTGAATCACTATCACCCGCACCCTGCACCCTGGAGCCATGGCGATGATCGATCCCAAGAATTTCGACGACCTGACCAAGCGTTTTGTTGAGGCGCTGCCTCCCAGCGTCCGGCAGTTTCAGGCCGAGATGGAAAAAAACCTCCATGCCGCCCTGCAAGCGACTTTCGCCAAACTGGATTTGGTCACGAGGGAGGAATTTGAGGTGCAGCAGGGAGTGCTGGCCCGCACCCGTGCTAAATTGGAGGAACTGGAAAAGCAGGTTGCGGAACTGGAAGGCAAAGCGAGCGGCGGCAAGCGACGCAAGGCTGCCGACAAAACCGCCGAACCGGAAAGCGGCGAATAGTCCCGCCCCCAATCGGTGCAAAACTGCTGGTCTGGCTAAGCTGCGCCTCTCACCCCCGGTTCATCGATAGACTGGGGGAGTCAATAGCCATCCCATCCCAGGATTCGCATGTCGCTCGCCATCGTCTATACCCGTGCTCAGGTTGGCATTGATGCGCCGCTGGTCAGCGTCGAAGTCCACCTGTCTGGTGGCCTACCAGGGCTATCCATCGTTGGCCTGCCGGAAGCGGCGGTGAAGGAAAGTAAGGACCGGGTGCGCGGCGCGATCCTCAACAGCCAGTTTGAATTCCCCATCCGCCGCATCACCATCAACCTGGCGCCGGCGGATTTGCCCAAGGAAGGCGGGCGCTTCGACCTGCCCATTGCGCTGGGCATTCTAGCGGCGTCCGGACAAGTCAATCGCGCCCGGCTGGATCAGTATGAGTTTCTTGGCGAACTGGCGCTCGGCGGCGAACTGCGCGGGGTGCGCGGGGTGTTGCCCGCAGCGCTGGCCTGTCGCGATGCCGGCCGCACCCTGCTGACTCCGCAGGACAACGCCGCCGAGGCCACCCTGGCCAACGGCACGAAAGTGCTGGGGGCGGGGCATCTGCTGGAGGTTTGCCAGCAACTGGCCACCGGTTGCGCCCTGCAACCGCCGACTGGACAACCCCGCGCTCCGCTGGAGGCGGTGCTGGAGCGGGATTTGAGCGACGTGCGCGGCCAGCCTCACGCCAAGCGGGCGCTGGAAATCGCCGCTGCTGGTGGTCACAACCTGCTGATGATCGGCCCGCCCGGCACCGGCAAAACCATGCTGGCCAGTCGATTGCCCGGCATCATGCCGCCGCTGACCGAGGATGAGGCGCTGGAAACGGCGGCGATTGCGTCGATCAGCACTCAGGGGCTTGATTTGAAGCAGTGGGGAGTCCGGCCATTTCGCGCCCCGCATCACACCGCGTCCGGAGTGGCGCTGGTCGGTGGCGGAGGGCAACCGCGCCCCGGCGAGATTTCACTGGCGCATCACGGGGTGCTGTTTCTGGATGAGTTGCCGGAATACGACCGGCGGGTGCTGGAAGTGCTTCGGCAACCCTTGGAGTCGGGCCGAATCACGATTTCCCGCGCCGCCCGCCAAGCCGACTTCCCGGCGCAGTTTCAACTGATCGCGGCGATGAATCCCTGTCCCTGTGGTTATCTGGGCGACGCCGAGCGGCGCTGCGCCTGCGGTCAGGAACAGGTGCGCCGCTACCGGGCGCGGGTGTCGGGGCCGCTGGCGGACCGTATCGATCTGCATATCGAAGTCCCCCGGCTGGCGCATCGGGTGCTGCGTGGCGAAGCGCCTGAAGAAAGCAGCGCCACCGTGCGCTCACGGGTGTGCATCGCCCGCGACCGGCAGCTACACCGGGCTGGCAAGCCGAACAGCGCGTTGAAAACCCGCGAGATTGAGCGCCATTGCGCTTTGAATGACGCCGATCACAAACTGCTGGAACATGCGCTGGAGCGGTTGGGGTTATCGCCCCGCGCCTATCACCGGATTCTCAAGGTATCGCGCACGATTGCGGACTTGGCTGGCAGCGAGGGCATTAAAACGGCGCATCTGGCTGAAGCCATCAGCTACCGCGCCCTGGATCGGATGCAGGCCCATTGAACAGCCATCATCACCCTCGTAACTAATTTATTATTTTCAGATTTTATGTGATTTTCCTTTCCCGTTTCCCGCATCATCAAGTCTTTGGGAGTGAGCGCCATGATTAACTTCCGCTGTTTTTCCGGTTCATTCCGCTCCGGCCTGCGCCAACTGTTCGCAGCGGCGCTGCTCCTGCTGTGGGCGGCTGGACTCCCTGCCCAAACGCCGATTTCCGACGCCAAGGTCGATGCCCTGGTCGAAGCGTTGCGTGAGGCTGCGCCGCCCTCCAGTCCCGATTCTGGCTTGTACAGCGACTGGCGGATCAAGCCGGACAA
>JAJHPN010000041.1 GCA_020890855.1 Candidatus Contendibacter sp.
CCGCCGCGCCGCCAGAATTCGCCGGCATTGAGCGCGACCGGCAAAATCGGATAGCCGCTGTGCGCCGCCAGCACCGCCCCGCCCATCCCGTAGCGTTTGCGGACGCCAGGCGCGACCCGGGTGCCTTCGGGGAAAATTAGCACCCATTGTCCCTGCCGCAGATGTTCCTCGCCTTGCCGGATCACCTGCTTGACCGCCGAAACTCCGGCCTGACGGTTGATCGCAATTGGCCGTAACAGCGCCAACCCCCAGCCGAAAAACGGCAGCCACAACAGTTCGCGCTTGATCACCCACGCCACCGGCGGCAGATACTGATGCAGAAACATCGTTTCCCAAGTGGACTGATGCTTGGCCATCACAATGACGGGCCGGTGGGGAATATACTCGGCGCCGCTGACCCGATAATCGACTTGGCACACTACGCGCAACCACCACAGATTGAACTGGCTCCAGTACCGGGAAATTTGGTAACGCCGGGAAAAAGGCTGGGTGAAACTGAACGCCAGCGCCAGCGCCACCACTCCAGTTGCGCTGATCATGCCCAGCGAAAACAGCAGGGAGCGGAGTAACAACACCGGGGTGGAAGTCTGAACAACGCCTGGCGCAGACATGGACGACGGATTGGCGATTATTGATGATTGGCGATGAGATAATCGGTCACTGCGGCCAGATCATTGAAGATCAGGACGTTGGCGCAGACTTCCGCTTCCCGGGCCAATGTCCCCGCCCCCTTGCCAGTGCGCACCAGCAACGGCCAGGCATTGGCTGCACGAGCCGCCCGGATATCGCGGACGCTGTCACCGACCATCGGCACCCCTTGCAAGGTGCATTTCAGCCGCCGACTGATTTCCAGCAACATGCCGGGATTGGGTTTGCGATAAGGATTCGCTTCATCCACATCCGGGCAAAAAAATACCGCCTCAATCAGGCCGCCGGCTTCCTGGGTCAACCGGTTCATTTTTTTGTGGATCAGGTTCAGCGTTTCCAGATCAAACAACCCCCGACCGACCCCGGACTGGTTGGTGGCGACCACGACCCGATAGCCCGCGTGGTTGAGCCGGGCAACCGCTTCCAGACTGCCAGGCAGGGGAATCCATTCTTCCGGTGCTTTGATGTAGGCGTCGGAATCCTGATTGATAACGCCGTCGCGGTCCAGAATGATCAGTTTCATGGAGTTAAATGAGTCGCGCAATCTTCAGAAAGAGTGTTTCACGTGAAACCATCGTCCACGGAAGACACGGAAGGCATGGACGTTTTCAATTCCGTGCTTTCCGTGGATCACCGTCTTGAGCTTTGGGAAGTCATGCCTGATACGTCATGCCCACGGCCATTCCCGAAACCCGCCAACTGATGTTTCAAGTGAAACCATGAAACCCGTTGGTCAGTCAGTCCTGCAAGCGCGAGAAATCCGCGACCCGCAGAAACAGGCTGCCCAGTTCGTTCAGCAAGGCGATGCGGTTATCGCGCACCGCTGCATCTTCAGCCATCACCAGCACCTGATCAAAAAAGGCGTCGACCGGTTCGCGTAGCCCGGCCAACCGGTTCAAAGCTTCGCCATACAAACCGGCATCCATCAAGGGCATCACTTCCGAGGACAGTTCCACCAACCGTCCAGCCAGTGCTTGCTCCGCCTCTTCCATCAGCAGATCGGGCCGCACCTCAAACGGGAGCACGGTCTCCACCTTTTTCAGGATGTTGCGAATGCGCTTGTTGGCGGCGGCCAGACTGGCGGCTTCCGGCAATTCTCGAAAAGCGCTCACCGCCCGCACCCGCCGGTCGAAATCCAGCGGCCGGGTCGGGCGACATTCCAGCACCGCCTCGAACGCATCCGGGCGGACCCCCTGATCCAGATAGTACCCACGCAGCCGATCCAGGATGAACTCGAACACATTTTCAATCACGTTCTCGGCGCGGATTGCGGCATCGAACCCGGCAGCGCCCTGCTCCAGCGCCTCGGTCAAATCCAGGTTCAATTCACCCTCAATCACAATGCGCACCACGCCCAGGGCTGTCCGGCGCAAGGCGAAAGGATCCTTGGTTCCGGTCGGCGGCTGACCAATAGCGAAGATGCCCAGCAGGGTATCCAGCCGATCGGCCAGCGCCAGCGCCCGACCGGTTGCAGTTTTTGGTAACCGATCGCCGGCGAAGCGCGGCAGATAGTGCTCTTCCAGCGCCTGGGCCACTTCGGACGGTTCCTGGTCGTGCTGGGCGCAGTAGCGGCCCATGATCCCCTGTAATTCGGGGAATTCCTGCACCATCTGGGTCATCAGATCGCATTTGGCCAACCGCGCCGCCCGCTCGACCCACTCGGCGTTGCCGTGACTCTGTTCGGCGATGAACCGGGCCAGCGCCGCAACCCGGATGCTTTTCTCAGCCACGGTGCCCAACCGCTGCTGAAAAACGACTTGCTTGAGCATTTCCATGCGCGCCGCCAGCGGTTGTTTGCGATCCTGATTCCAGAAGAACTCAGCGTCGCTAAACCGGGGCCGAATGACCCGCTCATTACCGGCCCGCACCTGCGCCGGATCGCGGCTGACCAG
>JAJHPN010000182.1 GCA_020890855.1 Candidatus Contendibacter sp.
GGTGAGAAAATGCTGACGCTGAATCAGGGCGAAGAAGTGGTGCAAATCTCTGGCGTGATTCGTCCGGAAGACATCGCCCCCAACAACATTATTTCCTCTAACCGGGTGGCCGACGCCAAGATCACTTACGCGGGCAACGGCGTGCTGGCCGACGCCAATACCGCCGGTTGGCTGAGTCGATTCTTCCTCAGTCCGTTATGGCCGTTCTAGGCTGCTTGCCGAGGTATTCCGCCATGTTCCGCCGTATCCCGCTCTTCCTGTTGCTTGCCCTGGCTCTGTCGAGTGCTGAGGCCGAACGCATCAAGGATTTAGCCATGGTCTCCGGTGTCCGCACCAACCAGTTGGTCGGCTACGGCCTGGTGGTCGGTCTGAATGGCACCGGCGATCAAACCACGCAGACCCCGTTCACAGTTCGCAGCCTGAAAAGCATGATGTCCAACATGGGCATTACCATTCCGCCGGACATCAATCTGCAATTGAAGAATGTCGCCGCCGTTTCAATTCATGCCGACCTGCCACCCTTCGTCAAACCGGGACAATTGATTGATGTCACAGTGTCCTCTATCGGTAACGCCAAAAGTCTGCAAGGCGGCAGCCTGCTGATGACCCCGCTCAAGGGCGCGGATGGCGCAACGTACGCCATCGCCCAAGGCAACCTGGTGGTGGGCGGAATCAGCGCGGCCGCCGCTGGTTCCAGCGTCACCATCAATGTCCCCAGCGCTGGCCGGATTCCCAACGGCGCGACTGTTGAGCGGCAAGTGGCTGACAATTTCGGCAGCAACAGTCCTATCGTGCTGAATCTGCATCAGGCCGACTTTACCACTGCCGAGCGGGTCGTCGAAGCGATCAACAAAACCTTCGGCGGTGATGTGGCTGAGGCGATAGACGCCTCTTCGATCCAGGTGCGCGGCCCAGCGGAACGTAACCAGCGGGTCAGCCTGATTGCCGTGCTGGAAAATATTGAAGTCGCGCCGGGTCAGGCGGCCGCCAAAGTCGTGGTCAACGCCCGCACCGGGACCGTCGTGATCGGCATGAATGTGCGAGTCGGACCAGCGGCGGTGGCCCATGGCAACATGACCGTCACCATCACCTCGGATCCCATCGTCAGCCAGCCGGGACCGTTTTCCAACGGCCAGACTGCCGTCGTTCCGAACGCTAATATCTCGGTCAACCAGGAAAAGAAACCGATGTTCCTGTTCAATCCCGGCGTTGCGCTGGATGACATTGTCCGGGCGGTCAATCAGGTTGGCGCATCGCCTACCGACCTGATCGCTATTCTGGAAGCCCTCAAAGCCGCCGGCGCTCTCAAAGCCGAATTGATTGTGATCTGAACATGGCTAATTTCTCCTGGAAAACGCTGGCGCTGCTGACCGTAACCCTGCTGGTTGCGCTGGGGCTACAGGCGGGCGCGCTCAAAATCATGGTGAATCTGAGCCGTCAGACCGATGAACCGGCTCCGGTGGCAACCCGCGCCGCGCCGGGCAACCCGCGCCTGTCGGCCACCACCGGCGAAACCGGACGACAACCCGCACCAGCGATTGAAGAACGAATCACCGTCGCTCCAGCTCTGACGGGACAAGAACCCAATCCCGAAGCCCTGCTGGCGGATCCGCCGCATCTAGCCACTCCAGCGCCGAAACCGGAACCTTCACCTGGTTCGCCAAACCCCGAAGCGCGTCAACTTCCCGGCGCTGCGCTATCGACCCCGGTCGCCAATCCGCCGCCAATCGCCAATCCGCCGCCAGTTTCAGCGGAAATCAATCCATCGCCGACGGTCAGCAATCCGCCGCCGGTCACGCCTGCGGTTCCGGCTGCGCCACCGGTTGCCGCTGCGCCAGAGGCCAATCCACCACCGGCGACCGCCAGCAGTCTTCAGGAAGCCGCCTGGATCAAGGCTCGCGATCCCCGGCGCTACACGGTGCAGGTCTACAGCGGCAAAGAAATGAATGCGCTGCGAGAAATTTCGGTCGCGGTCGCCACCGCCGACCCGCAAGCCTATTTCACCACCACCAGCCGCTCTGGCCCCTGGCATTCACTGGTGATCGGCGACTATGCCGATTCGGCCACCGCCCAAGCCGCCGCCGCGAAAATGACCACCCGGTTGCCAACGATTAAACCCTGGGTCCGCCGCTTTGACGAAGTGCAGGCCAAACTGCGCTAAGACCTGCCGCCATGACCGCTACCGCCGCCTCCGATTCCGCGTTTGTCTATACCGACATTCAGGGATTGGCTGGCCTGCGTAATAAAGCCCGGCAAAATTCGCCCGACGCCACCCGCGAAGCGGCCCAGCAGTTTGAGGCGGTATTTATTCAGATGATGCTCAAGAGCATGCGGGCCGCCAGTGTGAGCGAAGGCGGGATCATGGATAACGATCAAAGCCGGATGTATCTGGATCTATTTGATCAGCAACTGGCGTTGAGCATGGCCAAACAAGGCCAGATGGGCTTGGCGGATCAAATCGTTAAACAACTGGGCGGCGAGGGCGCCAGCCAGCAAACCCGCCCCACTTCTCCGACCGTCG
>JAJHPN010000289.1 GCA_020890855.1 Candidatus Contendibacter sp.
CGCTTGGCGCATGTCAAACTGCCGGCGCTGACCTGGGGCGAGAAGGACGGCACAGTGACCAACTCCGAACGACGGATTTCCCGCCAGCGAACCTTCCTGCCGCCGCCGGGCGAAGCGAAACCCGATTGGTGGGCCATGACCCAAGTGGCTCGACGCTTGGGATTCGAGGCGTGGTTTCCTTTCGAGTCGACTGCGGCTATTTTCCGCGAACATGCGGCGTTATCGGGATTCGAGAACGAGGGTCGGCGAGATTTCGACATTTCCGCACTTACCGACCTTTCCGACGCCGATTACGATACTTTGCAACCCCTGCAATGGCCGTTGCCGCGTGGTGCGACTGTGGGGAAGACGCGCCTGTTCGGGGCTGGCGGTTTTTTCACTGCCGACGGCAAAGCCCGCTGTATCGCGATCGGCGAACGGGCGCCGATTCATGCAGTGGATGATAATTTTTCGTTGATTCTCAACAGTGGCCGAATTCGCGATCAGTGGCACACCATGACCCGCACCGGTAAAACGGCGCGACTGACTGGCCATATCCCCGAACCCTATGTCGAGATTCATCCGGTGGATGCCCTGAGCTGCGGGGTGAGCGAAAATATGCTGGCGCGGGTGCATAGCCGCTGGGGTGAAATGATTGTCCGGGTGCGCACCAACCCAGAGCAGCAACCCGGCACTGTGTTTGTGCCGATGCACTGGGGTTCGCCGCTGGCGCCGTGCGGGCGGGTCAACGCGGCGGTCAATCCGGAGGTCGATCCCGTATCCGGTCAGCCGGAATCAAAACATACCCCGGTGCGGGTCCAGGCGTATCGCCCGCGCTGGCACGGATTCCTGCTGTCCCGCTCGGCCATCGATCCGCCGGCGGTCGAGTACCGGGTCAGCGTGCGCGACCGGGAATGCTGGCGCTACGAACTGGCGGGGGAAACGGCGGTCGAGGACTGGCCGGTTTGGGCGCGCGGTCTGCTCGGTGATGATCCGGGTTGGGAATGGTTGGAATTCGCTGATGCCGGCACGGGTCGGTATCGGGGCGTAGTGCTGGTTGATGGACGTTTGCAAGCTTGTCTGTTCATCGCGCCCGATCATGCATTACCGTTGCGAGGTTGGCTGGCCGGGTTATTCGCCCAGCCAGAACTGGGTCTCGCCGAACGCGCCAGTCTGCTGGCCGGGCGGCCAGGACAGGGACAGCGCGACAATGGCCGTATTGTCTGCGCCTGCTTCGGGATCGGGTTGAACATGCTGACCTCCGCCATTCGTGAACAAGGATTGGCGACGCCCGAAGCTATTGGCGCAACGCTGAAAGCCGGAACCAACTGCGGTTCCTGCGTGCCGGAGCTGCGGCAACTCATCGTCCAACATTAAACGGCGGCGTGAATGACCGTTGGGAGTCTGTTGGGCTTAAGCCGGGATGATCGGGTTCCGGTTTGGTCCATTCGATGCGGCTGGCGCTCGTCCGTCCCCGGCCGAGATCGCCGCCAAGGCTTTGACAGTTCGAAGAATCACAGTCATTCAGTCACCTGATGAACCAGATGCCTCGTCTCTCAGTTTATCCTTTGGAACCGCTTAACTTAGAACTGATGGCACGGTGAGGCCACAAGACGCCACCACTTTTCCCCGCCCGTCGCTCGTTTATACTTCTTCGGCATCCCCCTCATTCAGGAGATTCCGGTGATTTATTCCCTTGGCGACCGCAAGGTCGAATTTCACGGTGCGGACTGGTTCATTGCCGACAATGCTACCGTGATCGGATCGGTCGTACTGAAACAGAACGCCAGCCTCTGGTTTAACGTGGTTGCTCGTGGCGATAACGATGTCATCACCATCGGCGAAAATTCCAATATCCAGGATGGCGCGGTGCTCCACACGGATCCCGGCATTCTGTTGACGGTGGGCCGCGACGTGACGGTGGGTCATCTGGCGATGCTGCATGGCTGCATCATCGGCGACAACAGCCTGGTTGGCATCAAGAGCCTGATCATGAACCGGGCGGTGATCGGCAAGAACTGCCTGATCGGGGCCAATAGCCTGATTCCCGAAGGCAAGATCATTCCGGACGGATCGCTGGTGATGGGTTCGCCCGGCAAAGTGGTTCGCACCCTGTCCGAGGTGGAAATCGAGGGTCTGCGCCAGACCGCCGCCCGCTATGTTGAGAATTTCCAACGGTTCAAGCGCGATCTGCGCCGGCAGGATTAACGTGGCTTCCCCTCTTGAAGACCGCCTGGACTGGGTCGTCCGGCAGGTCGGCTCCATTATTCTCGGTAAGGAACGGGCGATTCGTTTGGCGCTGAGTTGCCTGCTGGCGCGGGGCCATCTGCTGATTGAAGATCTGCCGGGGATGGGCAAGACCACCCTGGCCCATACCCTGGCCCGCTGCCTGGGCCTGCACTACCAGCGCATCCAGTTCACCAGCGATCTGCTGCCGGCGGATATTCTCGGCGCAGCGGTCTACGAACGGCAGCGTGAAACTTTCATCTTTCATCCTGGCCCGATCTTCGCCCAACTGATTCTGGCCGACGAGATCAACCGCGCGACGCCCAAAACCCAGAGCGCTCTGCTGGAAGCGATGGAGGAAGACCAGGTAACGATCGAAGGCGAGACCCGGCCGCTGCCCGAACCATTTTTCGTCATCGCGACCCAGAATCCCGCCTACCAGATCGGCACCTTTCCGTTGCCGGAATCACAACTGGATCGGTTTCTGATGCGGATTGAACTGGGCTATCCCGATGTCAAGGCGGAACGGTTCCTGCTGGAAGGCGAGGATCGCCGCGAAGCGCTGGGGCGGCTGCCGGTCAGCATGACTCCAGCGCAGTTGCATGAGGCGCAGGCGCTGGTCGCGGGGATTCACGTCGCTCCGCCGCTGCTGGATTATCTGCAAGCGTTGCTGACGTTCTCCCGCGAATCCGGGCGGTTTCGCGGCGGCCTGTCGCCCCGCGCCGGGCTGGCGTTATTGCGGGCGGCGCGGGCCTGGGCCTTGCTGCACCGGCGCGGTCACGTCCTGCCGGAAGACGTACAGGCGGTGCTGCCGGCGGTGGTCGGGCATCGGCTTCATCCCGGCGATGATCATCTGGAGCAATCCACCGCCGATCTGGTCAGCCAGTTACTCAACGCTATTCCCCTGCCCGTCTGAATTCCGACCCATGCTTCAAAATCTGCGCCGCCGCTTTGAAACCTGGGTGGTGCGCCGTCATCCCCCCGCCACCGATCCGGTAGCGTTGACCCGCCGTCGGCTGTATATCCTGCCGACCCGTTACGGCTACGCCTTCGCCGCCTTGCTGTTTCTGTTGTTCCTGTGGGCGGTCAATTACAGCAACAGCATGGGCTTTGCGTTCACTTTTCTGCTGGCGGCGGTTGCCTTGAACAGCATGTGGCGGGCGCACGACAACCTGCTGGGTCTGGTCATTCATCCGGGCGTCGCTGAACCAGTGTTCGCCGGGCAAGCGGCGCGGTTTAGCTACCGGCTGGAGCAGCCCGGCCTTGATCCGCGCTATGGAGTCGCCCTGCAATGGCGGGATGGTCTCCCGCAGTATGTCGATGTGCCGGCCCAAGGTTCAGCGACGGTGATGCTGACCATTCCCGCCGAACGGCGCGGCTGGTTGCAACCCGGTCCGATCCGGGTGCTGACCCGGTTTCCGCTCGGCTTGCTGCAAGCGTGGAGTTGGGTCACGTTTGAACGGAGCGGGTTGGCGTATCCGCGTCCGCGGGGGCGGCGGCCGTTGCCGGCGTCGTTGCCGGGCGGCGGCGGCAGCAGCATTGGCGAGCAAGGGTTGGGCAGCGAGGATTACGCCGGTTTTCGTTCCTATGCACCCGGCGATTCACCGCGCCGGATTGCCTGGAAGGCAGTGACCCGGGGCGGGCCGCTGCTGGTCAAACGCTTCACCGATCAAGCTCGTCCGGAACTGTGGCTGGATTGGCGGTTGCTGGGGATTGATAACGTCGAGCCGCGTCTGGAACAGCTTTGCCAGTGGGTGTTGCAGGCGGATGGCGCGGGTCTCCAGTACGGCTTGTGGCTACCGGGGCGGCAAATTCCACCGGCCAGCGGCGCCGTGCATCGCCGCCGCTGTCTGGAGGCGCTGGCGCTGTTTCGGTATGAAGGTCAAAGGTAAGTTGGCCTTGGAATTTTCGCCTTTTTTCCGCGCCTTCCCTGTTTTCCGTAGATACAAGGTTGTTTAAGCATGACGCCGTGGAACCATAAAAATCGGTCCAAGTCCGGCCAGCCGCTGGTTGAGCCGTTAATGCCGCTGGCGCTGATCTGGCTGCTGATCACGCTGGCGCTGGCGGTCGCGCCCCACGCCGGCGAGTTGCCGGTTTGGCTCACGCTGCTGTTTTACGCCGTTGCCGGCTGGCGCGGGGTTATCGCCGTCCGTAACCAGGCGCTACCGCCGCGCTGGCTACTGTTGCCCTTGGCGCTGCTGGTCGGGGCGGGCGTGCTGATCGAGTATCGGACCTTGCTGGGTCGTGACGCTGGGGTGGCGCTGCTGACCGCGATGACCGCCTGCAAGTTGCTGGAAACCCGGGGGTTGCGCGATGGGGTGGTGCTGGTGTTCCTCGGTTATCTGCTGGTGATGAGCAATTTGCTGTATAGCCAGGAAATCTTGATGGTGGCCTGGCTGTTCGCCGTGGTCGTGGTGATGCTGGCGGCGCAGACCATGATTTATCGTCAGCACGCCGGATTAACCGGGTTCGCGCCGTTGCGGCTGGCCGGCAAAATGCTCGTGCAGGCTATTCCGGTGATGCTGATTTTGTTTGTGTTGTTTCCGCGCATCCCCGGCCCATTGTGGGGATTGCCCAAGGATGCCTATCAGGGGCGCACCGGCCTGTCCGAGGAGATGTCGCCTGGCTCGGTCAGTGAACTGAGCAAGTCGGATGAGGTAGCGTTCCGGGTGCGGTTTATGAACTCGCCGCCGCCGCTTCGGCAACTTTATTGGCGCGGGCCGGTGCTGTGGAATTTCGATGGCCGGAAATGGACCCGCCATGAGGAGTTGCAGGCCAATACCCCCGTCGCGTTCACTCCAGAAGGCGCGGTGGTTGAGTATGCGGTGATCATGGAGCCGAGTAACCGGCGCTGGCTGCTGGCGCTGGATTTACCCGCCAGTCTGCCGCCCCGGACCGGGATGACGCCCTCGTTTCAACTGCTGCGCGATCAGCCGGTGAATGAGGTGTACCGCTATGAAGTCCATTCTTATCCCGCCTATCGCACCGGCGAATTGACCACGCTGGAACGCAGTCGCGCACTACGGCTGCCGGGACGGGGCAACCCCCGCGCCCAGGAGCTGGCGGCGGAATGGCGCGCGCGCGATCCCCGGCCGGAAGCGCTGGTCAATGCGGCGCTGACCCTGTTTCGGGAACAGGCGTTTTATTACACCCTGACGCCGCCATTGCTGGGCGTCAACAGTGTCGATGATTTTCTATTTCGCACTCGCCAGGGGTTTTGTGAACATTACGCCAGCGCGTTTGTGTTCCTGATGCGTTCGGCGGGAGTGCCGGCGCGGATCGTGACCGGCTATCAGGGCGGTGAGCGCAATGCAATGGGCGATTACCTGATCGTCCGACAGGCCGACGCCCATGCCTGGGCCGAAGTCTGGCTACCGGAACGCGGCTGGGTGCGGGTGGATCCAACGTCGGCGGTGGCGCCGAACCGGATTCACGAAGGCCTCTACGCCGCCGTAGCCGATCCCGGTTCGCTGCCTTTTCTGATGCGGCGCGGCGGTAGTAGCGAGTGGTTGCGGCAATTAGCCCTGAGCTGGGATTTGCTGAACAATTCCTGGAACGAATGGGTGCTGGCTTATGGCCCCGACCGGCAGAAAGAGTTGTTATCGGGATTAGGCTTCGGCCCGGTGGATTGGGGCGAAATGACGATAGCGATGATCGTGGCGCTGAGCGGGTTTGGGCTGATTTTCACCGCGCTGCGCTGGCGGCGGCGGTTTGCCCGTGATCCGGTGGCGCGTTCATGGCAGCGGTTTTGCGCCCGACTGGCCCGGCGCGGGCTGGCGCGAGGTCCGCATGAGGGGCCGCTGGCATTCACCGAACGGGTGGCGATGCAGCGCCCGGAACTGGCGGTGCCGGCGCAGGAAATCGGGAAGCTCTACGGCGCCTTGCGTTATGGCCCGGTGGCGCCGGCGGCGGCAGTGCGGCGCTTGCAGCAGTTGACCCGACGGTTCCGGGCCTGAAGCGGCCGAAGGTGATGGCGTCCTCGCGTTAAAGCGTAATCCGCTGGATCTGCAAATTCTCCAGATCCTTGCGCCCAATCCCCATTTCACCGGCAATCCGGATGTAGTCCACCGTATCCGGATCGACGCCAAATAATTTGGCCGCCGCGGCGTCCACTGTCACCAGATCCGTCGACAGCAATTGTGAGCGCATATTAGCGACATCAGCCGTCGAAACGCCGCGCGGCCCGTGGCGCTGCAAGACGTTATACGCATCCACCACATTCAAATCGGGCCGGCGATAAGTCGCAAAATCAGCGATGCACTGATGCAGATTGCTGGAATGCCACTCGCCGCGATCCCAGACAATCCCCATCAGATTTTTCATCGCTACCGTCAATTTAGCCCCGCCATGACTTTTCAATACCGGCGCGTTGATCAAGACATCGGACTGCAAGATCAGCTCATGCTCTTTGGCTTCGCGCAAACGCCGGCCTTTGGCGATGGCAACGGTCTGGAAATAGCTTTCGCTATGGCCCGGCGCGATTTTGCCTCCGGCCTCTTTCACCGCCTGTTCAATCCCGCTGTTGCGGTAACTGTCGCGCCAGGCGTCACAGGTGTGATCGAATACATAAACTTCTTTCGCCCCGGCTTGCAGGCAATGCTCAATGATCCGGCGCACCAGTCGGGGATTGGTATTGGCGGCGCGTTCCGGCGGCGCATTCCAGCCAATATTCGGTTTGACGACGACGGTCTGGCCCTTTTTCACAAAGCGCCCCATTCCGCCCAGCGCTTCGATGCCGCGATCAAACAACGCCTCTGGTTCGCCATTTTTAACCGCGACCAGGTCAGGCATCGCCGCAGTGGATTCAGTAGCGTACAGCCGGTCGGCGCGACTGCTTAACGCCAGGCTGGCGGTCACGCCCAGGGTTTGCAGAAAAGTTCGACGGTGCATCGTGATGGCCTCCTCATATTCAATCGGCCTGGAGCCGGTTCGGTTCACCCCGATCAGAACCGGAATCGGCGCAGAATGGTCAGTGAAGACAGCGCTCCCACCAGCTTGCGATCCGCCCCGACCACCGGCAAACGGATGTAGCCTTCGGCCAGCAACTGTAGCGCTTCAGCCAGCGGCGCTTCAGGATCAACCACCGGGTGGGCGCCGACAAAATCGCCCACCTTGCGGTGCAAATGCGGCATCAGGCGGTTATCGACATCCTCGGCGGTCTCGTTGCTGGCCACATCGGGTAATTGCGGCTCCGCTGGCAGCAGCATTTTTGAAAACATGAACGAGGTGATCGTGCCGAGAAACTCGCCCTGGGCATTGACCACCATCAAATCCTGCATGTGCTTGCGAATCATGATCGACAAGGCTTCGGACAGTGGCGCGGTATCCAGTACAGTGGTGGGCGCGGACAGCATGTAATGTTTGCATTTCATGTTCAGGTTGCTCCTCGACATAGGGAAGAATCGGCAGCCAGCGCCCCGGATTGCGCCGGGCGGGAATCCGGCAACTACCAGATTCACGATAGGGTAATTCAGTTATTATTGCTTATGCTGGCCCGGTGTGCATGGGGTCGTTATCAACATTGCAGACAAACTTCGGGGAGACGCTTTATGTTCGTTGGAATTTTATCGCTGCTGTCGGGCCTGATTGGGCTGGCCGCCGCTGCGATGCTGTACAAATCCATCGTTCGCCTTCCGACCGGTGACGAACTGATGACGGCGATTGCCGAAGAAATTCAACTGGGCGCTATGACTTATCTGCGCGCCCAGTACGTCAAAATCGGCATTTTCGCGCTGGTGGTGGCGATGCTGCTGGCCTTTTCCAAACAGCATGGGTTTGGGGCCAGCCTCGCGTTTCTGACCGGGGCGCTGACCTCGGCGCTGGCCGGTCTGGTTGGCATGAAAGCCGCCACCAAGGCTAATGTTCGCACCACCGCCGCCGCTCGTGACCACGGGGCTGGCGAGGCGCTGCTGGTGGGATTCAACGGCGGCGCAGTGATGGGTCTGGCCGTCGCCAGCTTTGGTCTGCTGGGTCTGGGTCTGTTTTTCACTGGTTTGTCAACCAAGTTCGCGGTCGATCCGCAATCCGCTGCGACCATCTGGGGTTTTTCGATGGGCGCATCGTCCATCGCCCTATTCGCCCGGGTTGGCGGCGGCATTTTCACCAAAGCCGCTGACGTGGGCTCCGATCTGGTCGGCAAGATCGAGGCCGGCATTCCTGAAGACGATCCGCGGAATCCTGGCGTCATCGCCGACAATGTGGGCGACAACGTCGGCGACATTGCCGGGATGGGCGCCGATATTTATGAATCCTACGTGGGGGCGATGGTGGCGGCGATCACCTTGGCGGCTACTTCCAGCGCGGCCGAATTGACTCATTATTTTAGTGCGGACGTGACCCGGCCCATGCTGCTGGCGCTGCCGCTGACCTTGGCGATCATCGGCCTGTTCTCATCGCTGGTCGGCATTTACGGGATGACCGCGTTCAAGAAGTACGGACCGGAAAGGGCGCTGGCGATCTCCGAATTTAGCTCGGCCGGCCTGTTTCTCCTGTCGACTCTGTTGATCATGCTGCTGTTCGGCTACGGCTGGCCGGCGTTTTTCGCCATTCTGGCCGGTAATCTGGCTGGGGTCGCGATTGGCCGCACCGCCTGGTACTACACCTCATCGAAACCGGTGATGCGGATCATCCAGGCTTCGAAAACCGGGCCGGCCACTAACATCATCACCGGGCTGGCGGTCGGGTTGGAAAGCTGTGCGCTGCCGATTCTGGTCATCGTGATCGCGATTCTGGTGGCCTATCAAACCGCTGGTCAGTACGGCATCGCCATTGCGGCGGTCGGTATGCTGGCGACTGCCGGCGTGACCATGACCATCGACGCTTCCGGGCCGATTTCCGACAACGCCGGAGGCATCGCCGAAATGTCCCACCAGCCGGCGGAAGTCCGCAAAATCACCGATCATCTCGACGCGATTGGCAACACCACCGCCGCGACCGGCAAAGGTTTTGCGATTGGCTCCGCCGCGCTGACGGCGCTGGCGTTGTTTGTGGCCTACAAGGAGGCGGTGACGCTGGCGGTCGGCAAAACGGTCGTTATGGATATTACTGATCCGCAAGTCGTGATCGGCGTGTTCCTGGGCGGGGTGGTGGTGCTGCTGGCGGCGGCCATGACCATGAGTTCGGTCGGTCGGGCGGCGATGGAGATGGTGACCGAAATCCGCCGCCAGTTCCGCGAGATTCCCGGTCTATTGCAAGGCACCGGCAAGCCGGACACCGCCCGTTGCGTGACTATCGCCACCGACGCGGCGTTGCGGGAAATGGTCCCGCCGGGCCTGCTGGCGGTGCTGGCCCCGGTGATCGTCGGCTTCTTTTTCGGCCCGGTGGCGTTGGGTGGCCTGCTGCTGGGCGCAATGTTGACCGGGGTGGTGTTCGCTCTGTTCATGGCGAATGCGGGCGGCGCCTGGGACAACGCCAAAAAGTCGATTGAAGGCGGCGAGCTGGCCGGCGAACGCAAGGGCGGCGAAGCTCATGCGGCGGCGGTGATCGGCGACACTGTCGGCGATCCGTTCAAGGATACTAGCGGTCCGGCGATGAATATCCTGGTCAAGCTGCTGTCCATCGTCTCGCTGATTCTGGTGCCGTTCATTACCTGATTCGACTTCATCAACCGGTTGGGCGACCATCACGGCGGCTTGGTCCGCCGTGGCGGCTTCCCACGATCCAGAGAACGCCGATGCCCCATGACGCCAAGCCTTATTCCGAAGCCTGTGAACAAAACAAGGAACCGATTCTGGCGGTGCTGCGAGAGGTGTTCACCGAACCCGGCCTGATTCTGGAAATCGGCGCGGGCACTGGGCAACACGCCGTTCACTTTGCGCGGGCCTTGCCGGGTATCGACTGGCAACCGACCGATCAAACCGAGTATTTGCCAGGCATCCGGCGATGGATCGCCGAGGCCGGTTTACCTAATCTGCATCAGCCGCTGGAACTGGACGTACTCAGCGAACCGTGGCCGGT
>JAJHPN010000181.1 GCA_020890855.1 Candidatus Contendibacter sp.
AGCGCTGGCCGTTGCTGGTCAGCGACAGCACCCGCAGCCAGTTTGAGGCGGTCTGCCGCATTCTCAATGACAAGGCCATCGACCGGGTGGTCTGCGCGACCGACGCCGGGCGCGAAGGCGAATTGATCTTTCGCTATCTCTACGAGGCGGCGGGTTGCAATAAGCCATTCAGCCGGCTATGGATTTCCTCACTGACCCCCGATGCGATCCGGCTCGGTTTCCAGAAGTTGCGCGACGGTCGTGACTTCGATCCCTTGGCGGCGGCGGCGCGGGGCCGCAGCCAAGCCGACTGGCTGGTCGGGATGAACCTGTCGCGGGCTTATACCCTGGCCTGCGGCCATTTTGGCGATGAGACGCTATCGGTCGGTCGGGTGCAAACGCCCACTCTGGCGATGGTGGTGGACCGCGATCTGGCGATCCGCGCCTTTGTGCCGGAGGATTATCAGGAGGTCATCGCCCGCTTTACCCCGCTGCTACCGGCGAAACCGGAGTCAGTGGTAAAAAGCGAGAATTATCAAGGCGTCTGGTTTCGCGGCGACCGCCCGGAACCCAAAGCCAAGCGCCTGCCCGCCGATGGTGAAGAAGCGACCCGGATCATCGCCCGCGCCCAGCGCGGTCAAGCGGTGATCGAATCCCGCACCGCCGAAACCCGGCGCGCGCCGCCGCCGCTGTTTTATGATCTGACCGAATTGCAGCGCCACGCCAACCGGCTGTATGGCTTGAGCGCCCAAACGACCCTCGATCTCGCTCAAAAGCTGTACGAGCAGCACAAACTGATCAGCTATCCCCGCACCGACAGCCGCCATTTGTCCTCCTCGGTCGCCGCTACGCTCAGCGCAGTGATCGCCGCGATTGAAGAGCCATATCGGGATCGGCTAGCGCCGACAACCGGTCAGCGGCCCTTGAGTGCGCGGTTCGTCGATGACGCCAAGGTCACCGATCATCACGCGATTATTCCAACCCCGGTCAGCGCCCGCGCCACACTGGCGGTGGATGAAAAGAAGCTGTACGACCTGATTTGCCGCCGGTTGCTGATGGCCTGGCACGATGACCATGTCTGGGCGGTGACCACGCTGATCACCGCGATCACTACTCAGGAAGCGGTGGGCGCAACCATCATCGACCGCTACCACAGCAGCGGCGCGGCGGTAGAACAAATCGGCTGGAAAATGCTGGAGATCGGCGCGGAACCGGCCAAGGTTAAAGCCGCCAGCAAGCGCAAGCCTAAAACTGCGGCGGCGGAAAATTCCACCGAAGACGACGCCGAACAAAGCCTGCCGGCGGGATTGACCATCGGTCAGGCGCAGCAAGTGCTGGAGGCTCGCGCTGTCGCCAAGCAGACTCGCCCCCCGCCGCGCCTGACTGAGGCGACCTTGTTGACCGCGATGGAGACCGCCGGGCGACAGTTGGAAGACAAGGAATTGTCGGCGGCGATGAAGGACAGCGGCCTGGGTACGGCGGCGACCCGCGCCGACACCATCGAAACGCTGCTTAAACGTCAGTACTTGACCCGCGACGGCAAAGCGCTGAACGCCACTGAGCGCGGCATTCGCCTGATTCAAACCGTGCAGGCATCGATCAAAAGCCCACAACTGACCGGTGAATGGGAAGCGCGGCTCAAGCAGATTCAGCGCGGAGACGGCAATTTGGCGGGATTCATGGCCGACATTGCCGCTTTCGTGCAACAGGCAGTGGCGCTGGCGTTGACGACTCCGGTTCCGGCGCCCGTAGCCGGAAGCCCTGCGCCCATCGTCGACTCGGCGCCGCGTCGGGAGCGAACTCCGACGGATCGACTGCTGGAATTACTGCAAAACGAATTTCGGCTGCCGGCGTTTCGGCCCTATCAAGAGCAGGTTTGCCGCACCGTTACTGAAGGTCAGGATGTGCTGCTGGTGATGCCGACCGGAGCAGGCAAGTCGCTGTGCTTTCAGCTGCCCGGCCTGGCCCGTGCTGGAACCACGCTGATTATTTCGCCGCTGATCGCGCTGATGGAAGATCAGGTCGCCAAGCTCTGCGAGCTGGGGTTAAAGGCTGAGCGGATTCATTCCGGGCGGGATCGGGCGACTTCCCGACAAGTGTGCATCGAGTATTTGCGCGGCGCACTCGACTATCTGTTCATCGCCCCGGAGCGGTTGAGTGTGCCGGGTTTCCCGGAAATGCTGGCCAAACGCAAACCGGTGCTGATTGCGGTGGACGAGGCGCATTGCATCTCGCAATGGGGCCACGATTTCCGCCCCGATTACCGGATGCTGGGGCGGCATTTGCCCCTGCTGCGGCCCGCGCCGGTGATCGCCCTGACCGCGACCGCGACCTTGCTGGTGCAGGAAGACATCATCACCCAACTCGGTTTTACCCAGCCGACCCGCTACATCCACGGTTTCCGCCGGCCCAATCTGGCGGTGGAGACGGTCGAAAGTCGGCGCGGGCCGGAGCGGCATGAAGCGGTGCGGCGGATTCTGGCCGATCCAGGGCGGCGGCCGGCGATTGTTTATACCCCGACCCGCAAGGAAACCGAACTGCTGGCGCTGGAGCTGGGGTCGGATTATCCGACCGCCCCTTATCACGCCGGGCTGGACCCGCAGGAGCGTGAACGGACCCAGGCCCGGTTCAGCGCCGGCCAGTTGCCGGTGATCGTCGCCACCATCGCCTTCGGGATGGGCATCGACAAGCCCGACATTCGCACCGTGATTCATACCGCGCTGCCGGGCAGCATTGAGGGCTATTACCAGGAAATTGGCCGGGCCGGGCGCGACGGTCAGCCTGCCCGCGCTATCTTGTTGTATTCCTATGCTGATTTACGCACTCACGAGTTTTTTTACCAGCGGGACTATCCCCACATCGACCAGTTAGCACGGATTTTCGCGGCCTTGAACGCCGATCCACAGCCGAAGGCGCTGCTACGCGACTGGCTGGCGATAGACCCGGATGAATTTGAGGCGGCAGTGGAAAAGCTGCTGGTGCACGGCGGCGCCCAGCGGGATATGGAGAATAATCTCAGCCGGGGTGAAGACGGCTGGCAGCGACCGTATCAGCAACAGGGCGACCACAAACTGCGCCAACTCCGACTGATGCTGGAATTTGCCGATCAGGCGACCGGTTGCCGGATGGTGCGACTGATCCGGCATTTCGGCGACCGCGACGACGATCAACCGTGCGGGATTTGCGATGTGTGCGCCCCGCAGGCGACGATGGCCCGGCGCACCCGACGGTTGACCCGCGCTGAGAATCAACTGGTCTTGCTTGTGCTGGAGGGACTGCGCCAACGGGAAGGACTGACGCCGCGCCAATTGTGCGAACGGCTGACCGAGGGGTTGGCGGATCGGCGGAGCATTGAGCGGTTGTTGGAGGCGATGGCCGGGGCAGGGCTGGTCGAGTTGCAGGAGGACGCCTTCAGCAAGGATGGCAAGATCATCTCCTTTCGGCGGGTGCATCTGACCGAAGCCGGACGTAAAGCGGGGATGGGCGAAGTGGGGGCGGTGCGGTTGCTGGAGGTTGCGGCCAAGGCTCCGATGGTGCGGAAACGGCATCCCCGAAAGGCGGATAGCCGATAGCCGGGTGGATCGCACCGGCCAGTAGGTATTGGCCAAGGTCAGATCGCACTCGCTGGCCGCCGCCTTGATCGGATCGCGATCGCCGCCTTTGGGGGGCTGGGCGAAATTAATTGGGAGAAAAACCCGTCATTCAGGACGGGCTGAAAACCCGCGCCACCCGCAGGCTACCGACACTCGCCCACGGAGCCGGGTTGACAGCGCCGCCGATCCGGCCAAATAGTGCTATCCAGTTTGGCGGCGGTGAACCGGGCGCCGTCTATGCGGGCATCGGCCAAGGTCGCGCTGGACAAATTCGCGCCGGTGCAATTGGCGTTCAGCAAGCTGGCCCCGTCCAGCTTGGCGCCGGGCAAATTCGCCCCGGTCAAGACCGCATCCTCCAGCACTGCCCGGCTCAACACCGCTCCGCTTAAATCTGCATTCGGCAACTGAGCGCCTGTCAGATTGGCCTGCGCCAAATTGGCCTTAGTCAGTTTCGCCCCGGCCAGATTCGCGCCGTGCAGATCGGCCTGGTACAACCTCGCCCCGGTCAAATCCGCTTCGCTCAGATTAGCCCCGGTCAATAGCCCCCGATCCAGCCGCGCCCCGGCCAAGTTCGCGCCGGTGAACACGGTCTGTTCCAGCTGGGCCGACACCAGCCGCGCATCGGTCAAGGTCGCGCCGGTGAAATCGGCCCCGCTCAAGATCGCGCCACCCAGATCCGCACTACCCAACCGGGCCCCCGCCAGTTGGGCATGGCTCAAATTCGCCTGGTTCAACACCGCCTCGCGCAAATCCACCCCGCGCAAATCCGCCCCCGACTTGTCACAACGCAACCAGTTGACCCGCCGCGCTGGCGGTTCCTCGCAACCGGCGTGAACCCGGCTTGACCATGGCGCCAGCGCCAGCAGCAACAAGCCGCCACTGACCGACAGGCAGGAAGCGCGGTGAGGGAACGGATTTTTATTCAATTTAACGAGGTCCTCATTAATTTCTTCACCGATTGATTTCTTCACCGATTGATTTCTTCACCGATTGATTTCTTCACCGATTGATGCCGTGGCTTCCATGAGTTCCGTGGACAAAAATTCAGCATTAAATGGCTACGCCGGATTCCGAACGTTTCCTCTTTTTCGCCCCTTTGATCTTTTTCATCGGTTCCGTGGCTTCCGTGATGCCCGTGGACAAGGTTTCGATCCCTTGCGGGGCAAACACTTGATCCACCACCTGCCGCAGCCGCTCTACAAAGTGAATGGTCAGGCCCTCCTTGATGTGATCCGGCAACTCCTCGACATCGCTCCGATTGGCTTCCGGCAGAATCAATTCATGAATGCCCACCCGCCGCGCCGCAATCGCCTTTTCGCGAATCCCGCCGACGGGCAACACCAGCCCGGTCAGCGTCAATTCGCCAGTCATCGCCAGCAGTCGATCCGGTTGCTGGCCTCGCGCCAGCGAGAGCAGGGCTGTCGCCATGGTAATTCCGGCGCTGGGGCCGTCCTTGGGGGTTGCGCCTTCCGGGACGTGCAGATGGACAAAGGCCTCATCGAAAAACTTCGGATCAGCCTGATATTCCTCCAGATGAGCGCTGACGTAGCTGTAAGCGATATTGGCCGATTCCTGCATTACTTCGCCCAGCCGCCCCGTCAGTTTGAAGCCGCGATTCTTGGTGTGAACCCGGGTGGCTTCAATGTTGAGCGTCACCCCGCCCATGGCGGTCCACGCCAGCCCGGTCACGACGCCGACTCCGGTCATCGGCGTTTCCGGCTTAAACGGCGGTTTGCCCAGATAATGATCCAGTTCCGGCAAGCTCACCGCAATGGGTCCTTCCCGACCATTGACGATCTCCACCGCACTCTTGCGCACAATCCGCCCCAGTTGCTTTTCCAGATTGCGGACCCCGGCTTCACGGGCGTAACCCTCAATGATCTGGCGCAATGCCGCTTCGTCCAGTTCAATCCGGTCCCGCGCCATGCCGCTGCGCTCCAGCAGTTTCGGCCAAAGATGATTCCGGGCGATTTGCAGCTTTTCCGCCGTGATGTAGCCGGACAGCCGCAGGGTTTCCATCCGATCCAGCAATGGCCCCGGAATGGTGTCCAGTTGGTTGGCGGTGCAGATGAACAGCACCTTGGATAAATCAAAGCGCACGTCCAGATAATGATCGAGAAATTCGACGTTCTGCTCCGGGTCCAGCACCTCCAGCAGCGCCGAGGCCGGATCGCCGCGATAGGACGCGCCGATCTTGTCAATTTCATCAAGCATGATCACCGGATTGGCGGTGCCGGCTTCGCGAATCGCCTGAATAAACTTGCCGGGCAGGGCGCCAATGTAGGTGCGGCGGTGGCCCTTGATTTCAGCCTCATCGCGCATCCCGCCCAGACTCAACCGGTAAAACTGGCGATCCAGCGCGGCGGCGACTGACCGGCCAATCGAGGTTTTACCCACTCCCGGCGGGCCAACCAGCAGGATGATCGAACCGCCGACCTGGCCTTTGAGCGCCCCGACCGCCAGAAACTCAATGATCCGGTCTTTCACATCTTCCAGGCCATCATGATCCCGATCCAGCACCTCACGGGCGTGTTTCAAATCGAGATTATCGGTGGAATAGACACCCCACGGCAGGTCGGTCATCGCGTCCAGATAGTTGCGGGTGACGGCGTATTCCGGGGAGCCGGCTTCGAGAATCGACAGTTTGTCCAGTTCCTCGTTGATCCGCTTCAACGCCGGTTCGGGAATCTGGCGAGTGGTCAACCGTTCGCGAAACCGCTCCACGTCAGCAGTGCGGTCATCCTTGGCGATGCCGAGTTCCTGCTGGATGACCTTGAGCTGCTCGCGCAGAAAAAACTTGCGCTGATGCTCGCTCATCTTTTCCTCAACCTGCTTGCGGATATGACTCTGGAGCTTGACGACCTCCAGCTCTTTCTTGAGCAGCACGATGACCTTTTTCAACCGCTCCAGCACCGGCGCGGTGGCGAGAATCTCCTGCAATTCGCCCTTGCTGGCGGTGGTCAGGCTGGCGGCGAAATCAGCCAGCGGCGAGGGATCGTGCGTGTTGAAGCGGTTGAGGAAGAACTTGAGTTCCTCGGAATACAGCGGATTAAGCGGAATCAGCTCCTTGAGGGTATTGATCACCGCCAGCGAATAGGCCCGCAATTCATCGGGACCGGCCTCGTCCTCCTCGCTCAGATACTCGACCTGAACGTGATAGGGCGGTTCGCTGGACAGCCATTGCGCGATGCGAAACCGTTTGAGGCCCTGGGCGATGAATTGCAGGCGACCTTCGTTGCGGGTCAACTGGTGCATCCGGGCCACGGTGCCGACTTCGTAGAAATCGGCGGGACTGGCCTTGTCGGCGCTGTCCGGCTGCACCAGGATCAAACCAATCACCCGATGCTCGCGGTTGGCGGCGGCTTCGACGGTCGGCAGCCAGGGTTCTTCATTCAGCAGCAGCGGCAAGGCCTGCGCCGGAAAGAATGGCCGTTCGGACAACGGCAACAGGTACAGCGTGGTGGGCAGGATGTCAGCGGCGGCGACGATAGTGGTGGACGTCTCGTCGTCCTCGCCCACGACTTCTGCTTCGATGGCGGGTTCGTGGTCGGTCATGGCATTTACGCGATTAAGGGGATTTGATTTCTAAATGCGGGCGAGGCTCAGGATTATCAAGGGTGGTTACCGTGATGCCGCCTTGGCGCAAGGAATCCCGCCCTACAACGCGAATTCCACCAGGACTCTGCCAAAGAACCCGGTTTTTTGATGCCCGTCGTTAAATCGACCAATCCGGGCGCAGGTTTTCGCCGTAGAAAATCTCCGCCATTTCCCGCCGCACTCGCTGTTCAATTCCAGCCTGATCGCCGGGTGGCGCGGCCTGCCCATTCGAACTGAACCCATACCGATGGGGATCAACCTCTTTCCGCAGCATCCTGGTATGAAAAATCTGCTCCTGACTAATGTTGACATCGATCATCTGATAGCGCTCGCCAATGTCCTTGGACAGGAAATCCTGAATCGAGCGGATTGGATGATCGCTAAAGTGCTTTTGCCCGGTCACATCACGGGTAAAACCGCGCACCCGGTAGTCGATGCTGACAATGTCCGACTTGAAGCGGTCAACCAGGTAATTGATCGCCTTGAGCGGAGAAATGCGCCCGCAGGTGGACACCTCAATGTCGGCTCGGAAGGTGCTGACGCCGTTATCGGGGCAGCTTTCCGGATAGGTGTGGACTGCGATATGGCTCTTGTCCAGGTGACAGAGCACCGCATCAGGCTGCCGGCACGGCCATGCGCCAATGGAATCAGGCGCTGCGGCGGCGGATTGTTCTGCAAGCAGCAGAGCGACGCTGGCCCCCTGTGGTTCGTAGTCCTGACGGGCGATATTCAGGATATTGGCGCCAATGATCTGGGCCACGGCGCTGAGAATCCCAGTCAGCCGTTCAGCGTTGTAGGCTTCATCAATAGCAGCCATGTAGCGTTTCTGCTGTTCAGGGGTCGCCGCGTAGCCAACATCGTAGCTGTTGAAGCTCAACGTTTTAGTAAGGTTGTTGAAACCGGCCAACTGTAGTCTGGGCGTTGCGCCTGAAGTCACTATCGCTCTCCTCCCCGGCAAAGAAAATCAATTTCTGGATATCGTTGAACTGACATCAATCAGGGATTTCTTGCGCCTTGATTCTGGGTGTAATGTAAACTAAAAGAAATACGGATAGCATCGCTACAGGTTGGGAGTTCAAAACCATGTCAGAACCGTCACTTCATCCGGCGCTTGCTCCTTACCAGGACAAAATCATCTCGGCCATCACCGCCGCCAACCTGATTCGCCCTGGCCAGCATGTGTTTGTCGGCACGGCCTGCGCCACCCCTCGGTCCATCATGGCCGCGCTTGAGAACTTGCCTAACCCGCCCGATGACGTCGAATTGGTGCATTTCATCACCACGGATGCCGTACCGCACTGCGGTAGCCGATCCTGCACCAAATACCATCACCGCACCTTCTTTGTTAGCTCGGACATCCGGGCCGCGGTAAAACAGGGTCTGGCCGAGTACGTACCCATTTCCATCGCCCAGGTCCCGAAGCTGATGGAACTAGGCCGCATCCCGATTAACGTCGCTCTGATCCAGGTTTCGCTGCCGGACGAATTTGGTTATGTCAGTCTGGGCGTCTCGGTGGATGTAATCCCGGCGGCGCTGGATCGCGCCCAACTGGTCATTGCGGAGGTGAACCCCCACATGCCGCGCAGCATGGGGTATTCGACAGTCCACCTCAGCCAGATCCATCAGTTGGTTCCAGTCGACACGCCGGTCACTGAATACGTCCATCCGACCGTTAAAATTGAGGCAGTCGAACGCATCGCCCGCTACATCGCCAGCCTGATCGAAGACGGTTCAACCCTACAAATTGGCCTGGGGCGCATCCCCAACGAGTCCCTGAAGTACCTAGAGGACCGGCGTGACCTCGGCATTCATTCCGACGTGATCACCGATGCGGTCATTCCCCTACTGGAGAAAGGCATCCTGACCGGACGCAAAAAAACCGAGCAGCGCGGCAAGATCGTCACCAGTTTCGCCATCGGCGCCCGGCGGCTCTACGACATCATTAACGGCAACCCGCTCTTTTTCTTCCAGCCTATTAGTATGATTTGCCGTTCCCATACGATTGCGGCGCAGCGCCAAATGGTTTCGGTCACGCAGGCATTCGTGATCGACCTGACCGGCCAAGTTTGCGCCGACCAGTACGAAGGGGAATATTACGGCGGGGTAGCGGCGCAAGGCGAGTTTCTCCGGGGCGCGGCGCGCTCGGTCGGCGGTAAACCGATCATCTGTCTCACCTCCACCACCGATGATGGGCAAAGCTCGCGTATCCGCCCGGCGCTACAGACCGGCGAAGGCGTCGCGATTCCCCGAGCCGATGTCCATTATGTGATCACTGAGTACGGTATAGCCTATCTGTTCGGCAAATCCATCCGCGAACGCGCCATCGCGCTCATCGAAGTGGCTCACCCCCAATTTCGACCCTGGCTGCTTGAGGAAGCCAAGAAACTTGGCTATGCGCCCGCTGACCAACGGCTGGAAAACCTGCGCGCCTATCCGGTTGAAGACGAACGGGCGATCACCCTGAAAAACAGCCGGGCGGTGATGCTGCGGCCAGCCACCTCGTCCGATGCCGCCGCCATTCGCGAACTGTTTCACCATCTTTCCAAGAATGACGTTTATACCCGCTTCTTCCAACGGGTGCAGGGACTCTCCAATCGTGAGGTGCAACGGTTGTGCAATCTGAATTACGAAACCGAAGTCGCTTTCGTCGCCACGACCGGTCCCCGCGAGCATGAGGTGGTGGTGGGCCATGCCTGCTACTTCCTAAACCCTTCCACCAATCTGGCTGAAACCGCGTTCATGGTCGAACCGTCCTGGCAGGGCGCGGGCCTGGGCGCCATGATGCAACGACAGTTGATGGAGCATGCGCAAGCGCGTGGCATTCGCGGGTTCGTTGCGGAAATCCTTCCGGAAAACCGGAAAATGGTAAATCTGGCCAAGAACTGCTGCGACAACGTCACCATGGAACGGGACGAGGATACGATCCATGTCACCATGATTTTTTGACCGGGCGGCCCCAAACCCC
>JAJHPN010000378.1 GCA_020890855.1 Candidatus Contendibacter sp.
TTCTGGACCTGCCCAACGGGATTCCCTCGCATGATACCTTGAGCGACGTGCTGGGGCAGATCGATCCGGCAGCGTTCCGGGCCGCCTTCACCGCCTGGGCCACGCCGGCCTTGCCGGGCTTGGCCGGCGAGCAAGTCTGTGTGGATGGCAAGACTGTGCGCGGGAGCCGCGCCGGCGAAAACCCGGCGGTGCATCGGGTCAGTGCGTTTGCCGGACAGGCTCGTTGGGTGTTGGCGCAGCAGGCCGTCGCCGAGAAATCCAACGAGATCACCGCCATCCCGGACCTGCTGGCGCTGCTGGATTTGACCGGCGCGGTGGTGTCCATTGATGCGATGGGCTGCCAGAAAGCCATCGCCCAGACGATCATCGACGCCGGGGCCGATGACGTCTTGGCCCTCAAAGACAACCATCCCCCGTTGTGCGAGGATGTGAAACTCTGGCTCAATGCCCAAGTCGTCTGCGGGCGCTTGCCGGTTCAGGAAACCGTAGAGAAAGACTTCAGGTTGGATAGAGATCCGGCGTTATGCTGTCAGCGGCCAAATTGATTGGCTGGAGGCGAAACCGGACTGGGCCGGACTCCAAGCCGTCGGCCGGGTCGAGTCCACGCGGATCATCGGTGACCAGACTAGTACCGAATGCCGGTATTTCCTATCCTCGTTCCCGGATCGAGAGCGGTTTGCCGCCACGGTGCGCAGCCATTGGGCGATTGATATCACCGACGTGCCGATGGCCCGGGGCTTCGTCTACCTGTGCATGGTCCTCGACTGGGCCAGCCGAAAGGCCTTGGCCCATCGGGTATCGATCACCATAGACGCGAACTTCTGCGTCGAGGCCCTGAAGGAGGCGCTGCGCCGCTACGGCCAGCCGGATATCGTCAATACCGACCCAGGCTCCCAGTTCACCAGCGGGGAGTTCATCGAGGTGCTGGCGGGCCGGAATATCCGCATCAGCATGGACGGCAAGGGCTCTTGGCGCGACAACGTCTTCGTCGAGCGCCTCTGGCGGACGGTGAAATACGAGGAGGTCTACCTCAAAGCCTACGACTCGGTCCGCGATGCCCGCGAATCCATCGGGCGATACCTGGATTTCTACAATACCCGGCGACCCCATTCGAGCCTGGACAGCCAAACCCCGGATGAGGTCTACTTCAACTCCCGACCGGCCCTTCCCAAGGCCGCTTAATCCAGCAGGGCATCCACTTATCCCGGCTTAAATCCTGTGCAAACAACCGGGGCCACCTCTTTACCGTGATCTTTTAGTGAGTTATCTCGCAGGCGAAGAAGTGCATGAACATGAGCTCACCAGAGACTTTCTTGCTAACTTCTCAAGTGAAAAGGCTGACTACTACAGGGACATCAATCGCGGTTACATCGCGCTAGCCGGAAAAGAGCTGAGGACATGGAAGCTACGCTGAGCTGCTTAATTATGCGTTCAAGCCAACCGCCGGGGAAGTGTGTCGTTCAAACCAAGCACTGCGGGCCGGTGGCGGCTTAACGGGTCGGAGCTATTCACACCCGTAAGGAAATTTTCCACAGTGGACATCCCACGGATATTCAACATCACTGAGAGTGCTCACCGCATCCACAACCCGATCACCCCCGAAAAGCTCGCCACCCTCGGCGCTGCGTCTGGAAGCGGGTGCCCGTGTGCTCGACCTCGGCAGCGGTTCGGGGGAGATGCTGTGTACCTGGGCACGCGATCACGGCGTCACCGGCACCGGCATCGACATGAGCCCGTTGTTCACCGAGCAAGCGAAACGCCGCGCTGAAGAACTCGGCATCGCCCATCAAGTCCAGTTTATTCATGGCGATGCTGCCGGCTATGTCTCTGACGAGAAAGTCAGTGTGGCAGCCTGTGTCGGCGCCACCTGGATCGGCGGGGGAGTCGCCGGCACGATCGCGCTTCTGGCGCAGAGCCTGTGCAGCGGAGGGATCATCCTCGTCGGCGAGCCCTACTGGCGGCAGTTACCGCCGACGGAAGAGGTTGCCAAGGGTTGTCTCGCCCACTCAATCGCCGACTTTCTCCTGCTTCCAGAACTTCTCGCTTCTTTCGGCCACTTGGGCTACGACGTCGTTGAAATGGTTCTGGCTGACCAAGACGGCTGGGACAGATACGAGGCAGCCAAATGGCTCACCATGCGCCGATGGCTTGAAGCCAATTCCGACGATGAGTTTGCGAAAGAGGTTCGAGCCCAACTGACCTCGGAACCTGAGCGTTACGCTGCTTACACGCGTGAATACCTGGGCTGGGGGGTGTTCGCGCTGATGCTGCGGTGATGCGTTGGCGCATCCGGCGGAAAGAATAAAGGGTCAGGCCTTGTCTTTTGCCAAACATCAGGTAATGGGTTTACTTGTCTGTGGTGTGGCTGCCTTATTAGCCTAAGCTTGCAGCGGAGCCGGTTACGCCAGCCCGCTGAAGCCGGGCTTTCGGCGGCGGACAGGTGGCAAAAACGGAAATGGTTTTCGCAGACACGACAGCTTGTTAAGCCTCGTTTTGAAAGGAGACGA
>JAJHPN010000022.1 GCA_020890855.1 Candidatus Contendibacter sp.
ACGAAGGCCAGGAAAACTGGCGGCTGTGGGGGCCGTATCTGGCGGAACGGGCCTGGGGCACGGTTCGCGAGGACTACAGCGCCCACGGCGAAGCCTGGGAGCATCTCGATCACGATCAGTCCCGGTCGCGGGCCTACCGCTGGAATGAAGACGGCCTGGGTGGCATTTGCGATGAGCAGCAGCGGCTGTGCTTCGCCCTCGCGCTGTGGAATGGCCGCGATCCGATTCTCAAGGAACGGGCGTTTGGTCTGACCGGCAACCAGGGCAACCACGGCGAGGACGTGAAGGAGTACTACTTCTATCTGGACGCCACACCTAGCCATAGCTATCTGCGCTATCGGTACAAATATCCCCAGGCTGAATATCCCTATGGCTGGCTGGTGGAGGAAAACCGCCGCCGGAGCCGTCAGGATCCGCCGTTCAATCTGCTGGACACCGGCGTTTTCCACGACAACCGCTACTGGGACGTGGAAGTGAGCTACGCCAAGGCTGGCCCTGACGAGATTCATATCCACATCACCGCCGCTAATCGCGGCTCGGAAACGGCGACTCTGCACCTGTTGCCGCAACTCTGGTTCCGCAACACCTGGGCTTGGGGCGATGAGGAGAAAAAGCGGGCGCTGGCGGAACTGCGCGGCGATCCGGTGGAGAACGAGGAAACCATCAAGCCGGTGCTGCGCGCGATGGCCGCGCCGGACGGAGCCGCTTGGGCGGTGCGCGCCGAGCATCCGACGCTGGGCGCGTATCACCTGTACGGCCGGCAGGCCGCCGAACCGCTGTACACGGAGAACGAGCACAACGTTCAGCGGTTGTGGGGGCTGGCGAATGCAACGCCGTATGTTAAAGACGGCTTCCATCGCCGCGTCGTCAATGGCGAACGGGAAGCGGTTAATCCGGCGCAGGAAGGAACCAAATATTCCACGTGGCATATTCTGACCGTGGCCGGCGGCGAGCAGGCGCAAATTGAACTCGTGTTGAGCGCCGCGCCGTTGGCCCAGCCCTTCGCACCGTCTCCAGCGACGTTCGCCCTGCGCCAGAGCGAAGCGGATCGCTTCTATCATGATTTGTTGCCCGAAGCCACGGGCGAGGACCAGCGCATTCTGCGCCAGGCGTTGGCCGGCATGATCTGGAGCAAGCAGTTTTTCCACTACGACGTGGCCCGCTGGCTGGACGGCGACCATTTCCCGCCGCCCGAACAGCGCAAATGGGGCCGCAATCGCACTTGGCGGCATCTCAAGGCCAGCGACATCATCTCGATGCCCGACAAGTGGGAATACCCCTGGTTCGCGGCCTGGGATCTGGCCTACCACTGCGCCGCCCTGTCGCTGGCAGATGTGGATTTCGCCAAGGATCAGATCGAACTGGTGTTGAAGGAAAACTACCTGCACCCCAACGGCCAGATTCCCGCCTACGAATGGGCGTTTGGCGATGTCAATCCGCCGGTTCACGCCATGGGCGCGCTGAAAGCATTCCGGGCGGAGCGGGTGCAGCGGGGCCGGGGTGACCTCAACTTTCTCCAGCGGGTGTTTCACAAGCTGCTGCTGAATTACGCCTGGTGGATCAATCGCAAGGACAGCGACGGCAATAATGTGTTCGAAGGCGGTTTTCTCGGTCTGGACAACATTTCAGTGTTCGACCGCTCCCATCCGCTGCCGCCCGGCTATGCGCTCCAACAGGCCGACGCCACCGGCTGGATGGCGATGTTCGCGCTGAACATGACGGTGATCGCGCTGGAGCTGGCGACCGAAGACTCGGACTACGAAGCGATAGCGATTCAGATTTATAAACAGTTTCTCGCTATCGCCTACACGATCGGCGGCCAGAGCGGCCAGCATGTTCCGCTGTGGGATCCAGAAGCGGGCTTTTTCAAAGATCTGGTGACCGGGCCAGATGGACAAAGCCAGCGGATCGACGTGTATTCCTGGGTCGGACTGATTCCGCTGTTCGCCTGCGAAGTGGTGGATCGGCGCATCCTGTCCAAGGTGCCCCGCTTCCGTGCACTGCTGCGCCAGCATCGCCACGGCGTGTTCGACGGCAGCATCATCTGCAACTGCCCGAATTGGGAAAACGACCGGGGCGAGCATTTGCTATCGCTGGTCACGGACCGGATGCTGCCGCGCATCTTGAAACGGCTGCTGCGCGACGATGAGTTCCTGTCGCCGCACGGCATTCGCAGCGTCAGTCGCCTCCACGCCACTCAGAAGCATTTGGGAACGCTGCCCGGCGTCGGCGAGGCGTTGATCGAGTATGTGCCCGGCGAATCCAACTCCGGGCTGTTCGGTGGCAACTCCAACTGGCGCGGCCCGATCTGGCTGCCGACCAACTATACGTTGGTGCAAGCGCTGGAGAAGTTTCATCGCTTCCTCGGCGACGATTTCACGATCGCCGTGCCCAGTCTGGACAATCGGCAACTGAACCTGAAGGAAATCGCCACGCTGATCGCCGAACGGCTGGTGGATATTTACCGCCGAGGCTCGAACGGACGGATGCCCGCGTTTCC
>JAJHPN010000216.1 GCA_020890855.1 Candidatus Contendibacter sp.
GCGCTGCGACCGTCCTGAACCCAGTCCACGGTGAAGCCTTCGCCGCGCAGGCCCTTGCATAGACTGCCGCCGATCATCGGGTCATCTTCCGCCAGCAGGATGCGCATTGCGTTCACTCCCCACGCCCCTTTCCCGCACCGTGCCGGAAAGGGGCGTTCCGCCCAGAAATGTTAACCCGCCGGCTTGTCGCCGGCCGGTATTTCCAGCGCCAGATACAGTGCGCCCTGATCGCGCTGAACCAGCAGTGGTATCTGCTTGCCGGTGGGCAACTCCCGCACCAGTCGCCGGAGATGCGCGGCGTCCTTAATCGACTGATTGTTCAGGCTCAGCAGGATATCGCCCGGTTGTACGCCCGCCTCGGCGGCGACCCCTGGCCCGACCTGTTGCACCCGCACCCCGCCCTGATCTCGATCGCGCTGACCGGCGGGCAAATCCGCCACCACGATATTCAGTCGTGGCGAACCGTCGTCCGGGGCATGGTTCAACGCCAGTTCATTCCGGTTTCGGTCAGGCAGTTGACCGAGCGTAATTGTAATGTCCTGCGGCTTGCTGTCGCGGATCACGGTCAGCGTCCGGTTCACGCCGGGCTTGGTCGCGCCCACCAGCGGCGGCAAATCGGCGCTGTCGTTCACCGGCTGGCCGGCATAAGCGACGATGACGTCACCGGTTTTCAATCCCGCCTTGGCCGCAGGGCTATCGGCGCTGACTTCCGCCACCAGAGCGCCGCGTGGCTGCTCCAGATTGAAGGAGCGGGCCAGATCCTGCGTCACCTCCTGCAAGCTCACGCCCATCCAGCCCCGGCTGACGCGACCATCGGTTTTGAGCTGCGCCACCACATCCATAGCCACATTCACCGGAATAGCGAACGATAGCCCCATATAGCCGCCGCTGCGGCTGAAAATCTGGGAATTGACGCCCACCACCTGACCATTCAGATCAAACAACGGCCCGCCGGAATTACCGGGATTGATCGGGACATCGGTCTGGATGAACGGCACATAGGCGTCATTGGGCAGCGAACGGCTCAGGGCGCTGACGATGCCCTTGGTGGCGGTGCGCTCCAGCCCAAACGGCGCACCGATAGCGAACACCCACTGACCGACCTTGAGGTGGTCCATGTTGCCGATGGTGACGGTCGGCAACCCGGTCGCGGCGATTTTCAGCAGGGCGATGTCCGACTGTGGATCGCTGCCGACCACCTGAGCCGGAAACTCGCGCTTGTCGTTCAGCTTGACGGTGATTTTATCGGCGCCATCCACTACATGATGGTTGGTAATGAGATAACCATCGCTGGAGATGATAAAGCCGGAGCCCAGTCCTTGGGTTGGCATCCTCTGGCCTTTGCCTGGCGGGGCGGGGAAATGCCGGAACAATTCGCCGAACGGGGGATTGTCATCATCCATGTCGGGGATTCCACGCCCTGTTGCGGCGGGCGCGCTCTTGCCGGTGACGGCGATGTTAACGACCGCCGCTGCGTTTTGCTGAACCAGCGTGCTGAAATCCGGGACGGTCATTTCAACCCGCACCGGCGATGCGGCATCCGCCGCCAGCGCCGGGGACAAGACGCCTGCCGCCAGAACCGCGCCGCTGGTCGCCAGAGCGACCGCCATGGTGAGTTTCTTAAGAGTGCTGGGGAATTGCATGGGGAGTGCCTCTCGCGCAACGTGAGTTTGAGATGGGGATTGGAACCATTCCAGTTCCATCGTTGCGCAGCATTGTCGGCGGCGATGCTTAAGAGCGGCTTAAGGCAGGGTGAACCCCATGGTCCAGACAGAAAAGCGGCCAATTGTAGAGGTTTAAATACGGATATAGCTTTATATAGGCATCATCCAGCCAGTTATCACAAGGATTAGATGTACACTTCGCATCATCGGATGTCAGTGATTTTCGCTTTCATCCTGCTGACCCTGCTGGCGCCGCCTGCGCAACCCGCCGCCAAGCCGATTATCGTCCTGATGATGAAAACTCTGACCAACCCGTTCTTCATTGCGATGGAACAGGGTTTAGCTTTCTGATCAGCCGCCCACGCCTGGCGGTGTGGCGACGTCAACGATGGATGATGATGCCGATCAGCGACGGCGACTTTCGGCCATTCCCGGCCTCGACTTGACGGGCGGGCTGGCGATGGTGCGCGGCAAGCTGCCGCTCTATCGCCGCTTGCTGGCGCTGTTCGTCGACCATCATGGCGACGAGGTGGAACGCCTGCGCGCGCGGCTACAGGCTGGCGATCTAGTCGAAATCCAGCGCCTGGCCCACACCCTGAAGGGGTCCGCCGGTCACCTGGGCGCGACCCGGGTTCAAACTGCCGCCGATGAACTACAAGCGGCGATTCGCCACGGCGCCGGACGGGACGATATTGACCATTGCTTTAAGGCGGTGGCGGCCGAACTGTCGCCCCTGCTGGATGGCGTTCGTGCGGCGCTGGTGGTCGAGGGTCATCCCGCGTCCGTCACCACAGATTCTACCCGTCTGGCCGCCGTGCTGGGACACATGGAGCTG
>JAJHPN010000099.1 GCA_020890855.1 Candidatus Contendibacter sp.
GGACTCCACCAGTAGCCGTTATAAACCAGACTGGCGTAACGCGGCATCAGATCATCTTTCAAATGCGCGACTTCCCGATCCAGGGTCAGCGACTCGATGGCCCGGTGCGCCTTGAGCATGATGGTCCCACCAGGCGTCTCATAACAGCCTCGCGATTTCATCCCGACGTAGCGGTTCTCCACTAAATCCAGCCGGCCAATGCCGTGTTCGCCGCCCAGTTGATTCAATCGGATGAGGACCGCAGCGGGAGTCAGCGCTTCACCGTCAATCGCCACGATGTCGCCACTCCGGTACTCCAGGTCAAGATAACGCGGCTGATCCGGAGCCTGCTCGGGGGAAACGCTCCAGCGCCACATGATTTCTTCCGGCTCATTCCACGGGTCTTCCAGCACCCCGCCTTCGTAAGAGATATGCAGCAGGTTGGCGTCCATCGAATATGGCGACTGGGTTCCACGCTTCATTTCCACGGGAATGCCATGTTGTTCGGCGTAACTCAGCAGTTTCTCCCGCGATAGCAAATCCCACTCCCGCCACGGCGCAATAATCCGGATATCCGGCTTTAACGCATACGCGCCCAGTTCAAAGCGCACCTGGTCATTTCCTTTGCCAGTGGCCCCATGCGAGACTGCGTCAGCTCCGGTCTGCACCGCGATTTCAATCTGCCGTTTGGCGATCAATGGCCGGGCTATAGACGTGCCGAGCAGGTATTCTCCTTCGTAAATGGCATTGGCCCGGAACATTGGAAAGACGAAATCCCGGACAAATTCTTCACGCAAATCTTCAATAAAAATGTTGTCCGGGTTAATGCCGGCCAGCAAGGCTTTGTGCCGGGCCGGCTCCAGTTCCTCGCCCTGACCCAAATCAGCGGTAAAGGTCACAATTTCACATTGATAGACATCCTGTAACCACTTTAAAATGACGGAAGTATCCAGACCGCCTGAATAAGCCAGCACCACTTTTTTAACGTCGGACATAAAGTCTCCATGAATACCGAGGGTTTGAAAAACAGCCGCAGCCCGGACTCCACCGTCCGGATCGCAGCCAACCATCAAGCTTAAAGCTTTGTCCGGACTCGTCAAGGCGGGATGGGGCGTATAATTTGCGGTCAAATTTTCACCCATCGCCCTGGAATCTGCCCGATGAATACGCTGACTTTCACCCGTCCCGACGACTGGCATTTGCACCTGCGTGATGGCGCGGCGATGCAAGCGGTGGTTCCGCACAGCGCCCGTCAGTTCGCCCGCGCCATCATCATGCCCAACTTGCGCCCGCCGGTGACCACCACCGCAGCGGCGCTGGCTTACCGGACGCGGATTCTGGAGGCCGTGCCGCCGGGGCGGGATTTTCAACCGCTGATGACCCTGTACCTGACCGATCAGACGCCGCCGGCTGAAATCGCCCGCGCCAAAGAGTCCGGCTACGTGGTGGCCGGCAAGCTCTATCCTGCGGGCGCAACGACCAATGCCGATTCTGGCGTCACCGATCTTCGCCGGCTTTACCCAGCGCTGGAGGCGATGCAGCGCTGTGGAATGCCGCTGCTGGCGCATGGCGAAGTGACGGATCCGACTGTGGATATTTTCGACCGGGAAGCGGTGTTCATTGAGTCGGCGCTGATCCCGCTAACACGCGATTTTCCGGCATTGAAAATCGTGCTGGAGCACATCACGACCGTAGAAGCGGCGGAGTTTGTGCGGGCAGCGCCCGCCACGGTGGCGGCGACCATCACTGCCCATCATCTGCTGTATAACCGCAACGCGCTGTTTCAGGGTGGGGTCCGGCCACATTATTATTGTCTGCCGATCCTCAAGCGCGAGCGCCACCGGCAAGCATTGATCAGGGTGGCGACCAGTGGCGATCCCAAATTCTTCCTTGGCGCCGACAGCGCCCCGCACCCGCAGCAGGGCAAGGAAAGCGCCTGTGGTTGCGCCGGTTGTTATACCGCCTATGCGGCGCTGGAGCTGTATGCCGAGGCGTTTGACGCCGCCGGAGCGCTGCATCGCCTGGAAGCCTTCGCCAGCTTTCATGGCCCGGACTTTTACGGACTGCCGCGCAATACCGGAACCGTCACCCTGCAACGCCAATCCACTCTCGTTCCTGAAACCTTGCGATTCGGCGATGAGTGGCTGATTCCATTGCGAGCCGGGGAAACCCTGAACTGGCGATTGATCGATTGAAGCGCAGATAGGGTGTTCACTCTAATTTTCATCGCTAAAGTACGCCTCAACACAGGTTGAAACCCCACCGGCAATCGTCAAAACCGGCATTTTGAATCAAGACCTTGAGTCGAGGAGAGCATCATGGCAAGCGTTGCGTTGCAGACTATCGTTGAAGCCCCCGCCGTCGCCAATATCCGTGAATCCGCCAATCGCATCTGGCTGGCCGGGCTGGGCGCTTTCGCCAAGACCCAGGAGGAAAGCGAGAAGCTGTTCCAAGCCCTGGTGAAAGAAGGCGAAGGCGTGGAAAAACGCGCCAAGCAAGCCGCTGAAGCCCAGTTTGAAGAGGCCAAGGGCAAGGTGGTTGAGTTTCGCGGCAAGGCCAACGAGCAGTTCGACCGGCTGGAAGAACTGTTTCAGGAGCGGGTTGCCCAGGTGTTGCACCGGATGGGCGTGCCCACCCAGAATGACATTCAGGAACTGACCCAACGGGTGGAAGCGCTGAATCAAAGCGTGCTGGCGCTGAAGAAATAAGCGTCCCCACTCGGTTTTAACAAGGCCTCGCGGCAACTGGCCGCGAGGCCTTGTGGTTTTTCCAGAAAGCGATCATGGCATGGGCGGCACAGTCAGCGCCGGATCAAGCCGCGCCTCCCGCCAGTTGATCCGCCAGTCCAGATGCGGGCCAGTCACCCGCCCACTCTTGCCCACCGTCGCAACGACCTCGCCTTGCCGCACCCGTTGCCCAACCTGCACGTTGATCCGGTTCAAATGCATCAGTGTGGAACTCAGCTGGTAGCCGTGATCGATGATCAGGGTCGCCCCGGTGTAGTACAAATCCGGTTCCGCCAAGGTCACGATTCCATCGGCCGGCGACCGCACTGGCGCACCGACCGGCGCGGCGATATCGACCCCATAATGCGGCTGGCGCGGTTCGCCGTTCAGGATGCGCTGACTGCCGTACACGCCGCTGATCCGCCCCACCGCCGGCCAGCGAAACCCGCTTAGAAAATAGGGCTGAGCAATCGCTTGCCGCCGCGCCTCATCCACCAGCGCCTTCTCGCGGCGAATCCGCTCCAGCAGCGCCGGCGGCGGCGTCACCTGATCCGGTGGTAACCCATTGAGGCGTTGCACCTCGTACTGGCGCGGCGCGATGCTTAAAGATCGCACCTCTCGCCGCCCCTCCGGGAAGATCGCGATCAACTGCGCCTGCGGCGGCGCATCCCGACCAAAGCCGAACACAAACGCGCCCTCCGCTGTAACCGGCACCTGCTCGCCGTCCAGCTCCAGCCGGGTTCCCGGCAGGGTCCGACCGAGGATCAACCCGCCTTGGGTCAGCTGCCCTTGCCAATTCAGCCCCTCCGCCCCGACCCAGAGCGGCCACAATAACAACGCCAGCAAGCCCCATCCCGTTCGCATCATCCCCTCCTGTTTTCCAGCAATCCGCCTCACCCCGACCGGCAGAACCGTCAAGGCCCAACTACAATAACGACAATTCCAAATCCGCTGACAACCTATTTCAACTGATTACCCAGCGCATCAAGTGAGGACGCATGGCCAAGCATTACGATCTTATCGCTATCGGCGGTGGCAGCGGCGGTCTGTCGGCGGCGGAACGAGCCGCCAGCTACGGCGCCCGTTGCGCAGTCATCGAAACCGGCCGACTTGGCGGCGTCTGCGTCAACGTCGGCTGCGTACCGAAAAAAATCATGTGGTACGCCGCTCATCTGGCCCATGCCCTCGACGATGCGCCGAGCTATGGTTTCAAGCTGGACTATTTCGACTTCGACTGGCAAAAGCTGAAGGTCGCTCGCAACGCCTTTATTCGCCAACTCAATGAGCACTATCTGAGTTATCTGTGCGGGGCCGGGGTGGAGTTGATTCGCGGCTTCGCCCGATGGGTCGATGCCCGGACGCTGGAGGTCAATAGCGAGTATTACAGCGCTGACCATATCGTGATCGCCACCGGCAGCCGGCCACAAATGCCCGAACTGCCCGGCGCGGAATTTGGCGTCACCTCCGACGACTTTTTTGAGCTGAATAACTGCCCGCCCCGGGTCGCCATTGTCGGTAGCGGCTATATCGCCGTGGAACTCGCCGGGATGTTCCACACCTTGGGTGCGGAAGTGACGCTGTTGGTGCGAAAGGATCAGGTGCTGCGCTCGTTTGACGCCATGCTCCGTGAGCAGTTGATGGCGCGGCTGCGCGAGGACGGCATCACCGTCTTGACCCAAACCCAGGTCCGGGCGGTAGCGCGGCGAGTCAGCGGCTCGCTCAGCCTTCATTGTGACGGTCAGGCCAATGTCCTGAATGTCGATACGCTGTTGTGGGCGATTGGCCGCGATCCGAATACTGACGCGCTCAATCTGCCAGCGGCGGGAGTGGTTATGAATCCCAATGGATCGATTCCCACCGATCCGTTTCAGAACACCAATATCCCGGGCATTTACGCCATTGGCGACGTGACCGAGCACTTTCATCTGACCCCGGTGGCGATTGCCGCTGGTCGGCGACTGGCCGACCGTTTGTTTGGCGGGCAAACCGACCGGCGACTGCTTTATGAAAATATCCCCACCGTTGTCTTCAGTCATCCGCCGATTGGCGCGGTTGGCCTGACCGAAGAAGAAGCGCGGCGGACATACGGTGGCGCGGTGAAAATCTACCAAACCCAGTTCCGGCCGCTGTATCACGCTTTCACTACCCGACCCATTCAGACCGCGATGAAACTGGTCTGCGTTGGCCCCGAAGAGAAGATCATCGGCTGCCATTTAATCGGCGATGGGGCTGATGAAATGTTGCAAGGTTTCGCGGTCGCCATTCGCATGGGCGCGACCAAGCGTGATTTCGACGATACGGTGGCGATTCATCCCACCAGCGCCGAAGAACTGGTGACGATGCGTTGAAAGTGAATGAAAATCAAAGCCAAAGGTTATTCGGAGTACGCTGCTTTATGCCGATTCGTTCGTTTGAGCAATCCACCCCGCTGATTCATTCCACTGCGTATGTCGACGAGACAGCAGTGATCATCGGCGATGTCGAAATTGGTCAGGACAGTTCGGTCTGGCCGCTGTGTGTGATTCGCGGCGATATTCAGCGCATTCGCATTGGCGAGCGCACCAGCATTCAGGATGGAACCATTATTCACGTCACTCACGACAGTCGGTTTTGTCCGGGTGGTCAGCCGACCCTGATTGGCAATGATGTCACCATCGGCCATAAGGTCATTTTGCACGCCTGCACCATTGCGGATTATTGCCTGATCGGCATGGGCGCCATTGTCATGGATAAGGCCGTGGTGCAATCGCGGGTCATGATCGGCGCAGGCAGTGTGGCGCCGCCCGGCAAGGTGCTGGATAGCGGGTTTCTGTACGTCGGCAGTCCGGTCAGGCCCGTGCGTCCATTGAATCAGCGGGAATTGGAGTTCCTGGAATACTCGGCGCAGAACTATCAGCGGTTAAAGAATCGGCATCGCAGCGGATAGCCCTTGTCGGCTTTCCCACAACCAGGGAGCCTGTCTGTTCCAAACCCTTCGCGATCGTCGGAATTGATCCGCTAAGCTATTGTTCGAAAAACACTCCAGAATTGGCACGGGCTTTGTAAAGCTGTAGGCGACCTTACCGCTCGCGAGACCGCCGCCATGACTGCCCTTCCCCGCACGCTCATCATCGACGACACCACCCTGCGCGATGGCGAACAGTCGGCGGGTGTAGCGTTCTCCCAGGATGAAAAGCGGGCCATCGCCAGTGAACTCGTTGCGCTGGGCGTACCGGAATTAGAAGTGGGGATTCCGGCGATGGGTGCGGAAGAACGCGACAGCATCCGTGATCTGGTCGCCCTGAATCTGAACGCCCGGCTGCTGGTGTGGAGCCGGATGAGTGAAGCAGATTTACAGCAGTGCCACGATCTCGGTGTCTGGGCGGTGGATTTGTCGGTGCCACTGTCCGATCAGCAATTACGCTACAAGCTCGGCTGGCGTCGCGACCAGGCCTTGGCTGCGATCCGCCATCTTGTGCCCCAGGCGCGGGCGCTGGGCTTGGAGGTTATCGTCGGTGGCGAAGACGCCTCGCGGGCCGATCCCGATTTTTTGCTGCAAGCCGCTGAAACGGCTCAGGCTGCCGGAGCGCGCCGGTTCCGCTTTGCCGATACCTTGGGCGTCATGGAGCCGTTCGGGACGCTGGCCGTGTTCCAGAGATTGCGAGCGGCGGTTGATCTCGAGCTGGAAATGCACGCGCACGACGACCTTGGTCTGGCGACCGCGAATACGCTGGCCGCTGCGGTTGGCGGCGCCACTCATGTCAACACCACGGTCAACGGTCTGGGTGAACGGGCGGGCAACGCCGCGCTGGAGGAAGTGGTTCTGGGTCTACGCAAGCTGTACGGCTTTCAGGTCCATGTTGATCTGTCCCGCTTCCCGGCTCTTTCCCACCGGGTCGCCACCGCCGCCAACCGGCCGCTGTCTTGGCACAAAAGCCTGGTCGGCGAAGGCGCGTTTACCCATGAGGCCGGGATTCATGTGGATGGCCTGCTCAAGCACCCACTCAATTATCAAGGGGTTGATCCGGCAGAGCTGGGCCGCAGCCACCGGCTGGTGCTGGGCAAGCATTCCGGCACGCATGCCGTGCTGCAAGGTTACCGCGAACTGGGCATCGACCTCAGCGACAGTCAGGCCGGAATAATGCTGCAACAGATTCGCACTTTTGTCGTTCGCCACAAGCGGCTGCCCGAAACGCCAGAGTTGCGGGCTTTTCACCGCACCCTGGGTGACGTCAACCCTTCCTACTCACCGACTGCCTTTGAGGCCCTGCCATGACGAATGCCGCTCTGCTCGACGAACTGGCTGAAATGACCTCTGCCGAGGACTTTCTCAACTACTTTTTCATTGCTTTCGATCCCACCGTCGTACAGGTTAATCGCCTGCACATTCTGAAACGGTTTCACGATTACCTACGGCAAACCAGCCCGACCGATTGGGACGGCTATGCCGGTTGTTTGAAGCAGGCTTATCAGGATTTCGTGCATTCCAACGCCCAGACTGAAAAGGTGTTCAAGGTGTTTCACCGGCAAGCGGCACAGCGAGAAGTGCGGATTGCGGTGGCGGAGATTGGCCGGACCGCCTCGTGATCCTGCAACCGCGCTTTGCCTGTGATGATGCGGTGCGGGTGATCCGCAACCTCCGCAACGACGGCACCTATCCCGGCGAGGATACCGGCGTGGTGCTGGTGCGGCGCGGCAGCATCGGCTACGTCTGCGAACTGGGCGTGTTCCTGCAAGACCAGATCATCTACACCGTGCATTTTCTGGACAGCGGCGGACGACTGGTCGGCTGCCGGGAAACCGAGCTGATCCCGGCGGATGCGCCGTGGATTCCTAACCGCTTCGAGCGCGGCGATCGGGTCGCGACCCGGTTGCCGCTGGCGATTGGAGGGATAACGGCGGTGGCGGGTGGGACGGTCGGCGAGGTCATGGCGGTGATTCGTGAGCCGGACACTGCCGCGCATTACCACGTCCTGTTTACGACCCGGGTGCTGGACGTGCCGGAAAGCGCCCTGGGTGCAGCCCCGTCCCAGAAAATCACGAGCTGATTCAAAGCTAACCAGCTATGCTATAAGCAATAATCCCCATTTTCCCTTTCCGTGCGTTCCTTGTATTCCGTGGAAAAGCCATCCCGCGCTTCGTTCGCTCTGGCATAATCGCCTGCCCTTTGTTCTCGCAGAGCGCCCACGATGGATGCCGATCACTTCGTCCAATGGTTCCGGCAAGCCAGTCCCTACATTAACGCCCATCGCGGCAAGACCTTCGTCGTATTGATCAGCGGCGAAGCAGTCGAAGCCGATTCCTTCTCCAGCCTGATTCATGATCTCGCCCTGCTGCACAGTCTCGGCATCCGCCTGGTGCTGGTGCATGGCGCTCGCCCGCAAGTCGAGGAACGGTTGCATGAAGCCGGTCGTCAGTTGCGCTACGTCAATGGCTTACGGCTGACGGAGGGCGACGATTTACGCTACGTCAAGCAAGCAGTGGGCCGGGTGCGGATTCGCATTGAAGCGCGGCTGTCGCTGGGTATCGCCAACTCGCCGATGCATGGCGCCCGGCTGCGGGTGGTGTCCGGCAACCTGGTAACGGCCCGCCCGCTGGGCATTCGCGACGGGATCGACTACGGCTTCACCGGCGAAGTGCGAAGGATCGATGACCGGGCGATCCGACTATGGCTGGATCAGGACGCCATTGTGCTGCTGTCGCCACTGGGCTATTCGCCGACCGGAGAAATTTTCAATCTCAGCGCCGAAGACGTGGCGACTGCAACCGCCATCGCCTTGCGCGCCGACAAGTTGCTGATATTGAGTGAAGGGCGGGAACTGCGCGATCCCGCCGGGCAACTCATCCGCGAACTCAGCCCCAGCGATGCTGAGCGGTTATTCGCTCAATCACCCGCCTTGGCCGAGGATCACGCCCGCTACTTGCGCCAGGCGCTGCGGGCCTGCCAGGCCGGGGTGCGCCGCGTCCACCTGCTCAGCCGCCGGCGGAACGGAGCGCTGCTGCTGGAGCTGTTCACCCGTGACGGGGTCGGAACGATGCTGACCGCTGATATTTATGAGGGACTGCGGCCAGCCACGATTGACGATGTTGGCGGGATGCTGGAGTTGATCCAGCCGTTGGAAGAGGATGGCACGCTGGTGCGGCGGTCGCGGGAACGGCTGGAAATGGAGATCGACCGCTTCAATCTGTTGGAGCGCGACGGCGCCATCATCGGCTGCGCTGCGTTGTATCCGTTTCCCGCAGAGCGGCTCGGCGAACTGGCCTGTGTGGCGGTGCAACCGGCTTATCGTAGCCGGGGTCGCGCCGACGCCCTGCTGCATTGCATCGAACGCCAGGCCCGAACCCAAGGGTTGGAACGGTTGTTTGTCCTGACGACCCGCGCCGCGCACTGGTTCCGCGAGCGTGGCTTTGAACCTGCCGAGGTCGCCGATTTGCCGGTGCAAAAACAGGCGCTGTACAACTGGCGGCGGCGTTCCAAAGTCTTCATAAAAATCTTGTAGACTGTTTGCATCTGACTCACCCTTGCCAAGGAAACTGTCATGCCGACCGCCGCGCCGTTGCGGATTGTCCAAATCACCGATCTCCACCTCAAGTCCACGCCCGGCAGCCGTTTGTGGGGCGTCGATGTTGACGCCAGCCTGAGCACGGTGCTGGCCCGTATCCAGGCGCGCCATCCCCAACCGGATGGTCTGCTGGTCACCGGCGATCTGGTGGGTGATGAACCGGACGCCTATCGCCGGGTGCGCGAGTTGCTTGAACCGCTGGGCGTTCCAGTGTACTGCCTGCCCGGCAATCACGATTTTCCGGCCCGGATGGCGCAGACCCTGCGCCACGGTTGGGTGCGCTGGCAGCGCAGCCTGATCGCCGGCGGCTGGCAGATCATCTTGCTGGATTCCAGCGTTCCCGGTACGCCCGACGGTCATCTGGCCTATGGCGAGCTGGCGTTTCTGGACACCGCGCTGCGGATGCACCCGGAACTGCCCGCCCTGGTGTGCCTGCACCACAACCCGGTCCCGACGGCGACCCCCTGGCTGGACACCATGACGGTCAGCAATGGCGAGGCGCTGTTTGCAGTGCTGGATCGTTATCCGCAAGTACGGGCAGTGGTCTGGGGCCATATTCATGCCGAATTTTCCGCCCGGCGCGGCGCGGTTCAGTTGCTGGCGACGCCGGCCACCTGTATGCAGTTCAAGCCCAATACCCCGGAACCGCAACTCGATGAGCTGCCGCCCGGCTATCGCTGGTTTGAACTCTATCCCGACGGGCGACTCATCACCGGCGTGGAACGAATCGAATTAACCACCCGGCCTCTGGGACTCACCCGGCGGGTTCCGGCGTAATGGCTACTCGGGAAAATCGACATTGATGAACAGTAAAGA
>JAJHPN010000409.1 GCA_020890855.1 Candidatus Contendibacter sp.
GATAGCCGGTTGCCCCGGCGCAGCAAGGCGAAATCCCCTAGAACGGCCGAATGTCGCTTCAGTTCCGCCAGGCTGATCGCCCGGCGCACGTGGCGAATCAGCCGGACATCGACGCGATGCCAGCGGGGATTGACCGGAGTGCTGGCGGGATCGTAGTACGGACTGAGCGGATCGAAGGCGGTTGTATCGGGATAACCCTCGCGCACGACTTCGACAATCCCCACAATCGCCGGAGTCGCTACGCCGGAGTGGTAGAAGAATGCCTGATCGCCCTGGCGGAAATCATCGCGCATGAAGTTGCGGGCCTGATAATTCCGCACACCTTCCCACGGCGTCGTTTGATCCGGCGCGGTTTCCAGATCAGCGATGCCAAAAGTGCTGGGTTCCGATTTTAGCAGCCAATAATTCATGTCATGTCACCTACCCTCGTTAGAGACTGTCGAAAAACTCTTCATTGATTTTTCAGGAAAATTTATCAGCGGTACTGGCTGGAAATCGGTTTAGCGGTCGCAAAACCGACTATATCCAGAATAAATAATAAATAAATCATAAAGTTATTTATTGTGCAGTCTCTTAAGGTTGCTTGGAACAGTCAGGACGAAGCGGCTGCCCAAAGCGCTGCTGGTGACGGCAACCGTGCCCCCATGCAGCTTCGCGATGCGTTCCACCAAGTAGAGTCCGAGTCCCGCACCAGGTTTGTGTTGTGCATTGCGACCGCGGAAATATTTCTGGAACAGCTTGGGCATTTCGTCCGCCGGAATTCCGCATCCCGCATCCACAACCTCGAAGTCAACGCCACCATCTACCCGCCCTAGCGCACGGAACTGCACAGCTACCCCCTCCGGCGAATGATGTACGGCGTTCGCTAACAGGTTGCGCAAGGCGATGCGCAACAAGCCGGCATCGCAGGCAATACATGGCGGCAAGTTGGCGCAGGCGACTTGAATGCTGCCGCGATCCCATTCGTCGGCCGCACTGCACACTATCCTGTCAGTGTCCTCGTCCACCGCAGTGAAGGAGAGAATATCCTCGTCTACTCGATCTATTGTCAGGAATTCGTCCATCAGCCGCGTCATCCGCCGCGTGGCTTTTCGGATGTTGCTGCATCGCTCCCGCGTCGCAGCAGCGACCTCACTGCCGGCAATACGCTGGGCGCTGGTGTCAATGATCGTCAGGGGGGTGCGGAATTCATGGGAGGCCATCGTCACGAAGTCGCGCTGCTCCTGACGCGCCTGCTTTTCCACGTCGAGGCGATTGCGCAGCTCTGACTCCAGCTTCTCGCGCTGCGCAATCTCGATGGTCAGTGAGGCGGTGCGCGCCGCAACTTCGTTCTCCAGCGTCTCGGCATGTTCGGTTTTGAGTTGTAAAGCATCCGCCTGAGCCAGCGCCGCCGCCGCTTTCATGTCGTTATAGCGATTAATGATCGCTAAATTCATGACGAGCATGTGGGCAATGGCGGCGATCTGAAAGCTGTTGTCGGTAAGAAAATTCGGCGGCAGCAGCATGAAATTGCGGGCAACGCGGATCATGACGCCTACGCAGAGTACCCCGAAAGCCGCAAGAAAAAATGCGGCTGGTCGATAGCCCTGGTGTTGCAAGCGCAGGGCAATCGTTATTAACACGATAACCTCGACGAACCCTGCAAGTTGCGCCGGGACCATCCCTGCCGCGTAACTTACGGTAATCGACAGCAGCGCAGTCATTCCGGAAATAGCTGCAGTCGAGCGGATTAGCCAGCGAGAGGTGCGGGGCATGCGCGGCGCGAGTTCCAGAACCCCTATACTCATCTTCGCGCCTATCCATATCGAAATGCAGACTAACAGCGATAGCAGCACATCGCTGATCCGTCCTGGTATACCGGTATATTGCTGGAGATAACCAAAGTTGAGCGCTACATGAAAGAAACTATCAATGACATAAAGGGCGTACCAGCCGCTTACCGGCTCGCGTGTCAAGCGCCAGAAGAACAGATGAACGATGATCATCGTCAAATATGCGCCAAGCAGCAATCCGTAAGCCAGCGACTCACTTCTGGTGGCCCCGCCAAAATACGCAGGTTGCCACAGTGTGATTTGTGCGGAGACCGAATTGCGTGAACTAATGCGTAGCCACAAGGTGTGTTGGCCGGCTTCGGCCAAATCAATGCGAAAGACCGGATTACGATAAGGAATGTCCCACTCATCACGAGGGATGTCTTCACCGGCGCGGTGTTCTTCCCAAGCGCCGGCAGGAGAATGCAGGAACAGTCGCAAGTCATCGAGTACCGCGTTATTGACTTCGACAATCCATTCATGCTGCGGGCTAGTGGTGGGGCGCTCAACCTCTACGCGAAGCCACAACGCATCCTTGGTAAATCCCATATTGAATTGGCCGGCCAGAGCTTGCCAATCCGATGCATTTGCAGCTTCCGACACGCTGATCACACCACCAGGATCCCGAAGAATGCTCATGTGGGGGATCAGATCGGCGCGCTTGGTTTCGGCCGAGACGACAAGCGGCGCCTGCGCCCAGACGTAGAGCGAGGGCAATGCGAACAGTACGAGGAAAAGGAGGCGGAACATCATTATTATTTATGCCAACCCAATACGCCGACGATCCGTTTCCCTAAGATTTCCTCAGATTCGCATATCGGCTGACTACACTTGTCGGCATGACACGCTTGATTCTGCTGGAAGACGAACCCATTTTGCGGCATGAGCTCGCTGGTTACCTGACCGAGCAGGGGCATATTGTGGACGCCGTCGGCACTGTTAGCGGCTTTCACGCTGCATTCTCTCCTGCCAACCACCTGATCGCATTGGTCGACCTTGGATTACCGGATGGTGACGGGATCGATCTGATTGATGCTCTGCGTCACCAAGGCACGCGCCTGGGGATCGTTGTTATATCCGCTCGCAGCAGAACGGGCGACAAGGTCCGAGGCCTTGTGGTCGGCGCTGACTATTACCTGAATAAACCCATCGAACTCGAAGAACTCTCCGCTGTTCTGACCGCCCTTGCCCGCCGTCTGGAAACCGGTGGCGTCAGCCTGAGCTGGGTGCTGGATGTGCGCAGAGGCAAACTGGCTCCGCCCGGCAAAGCGCCGGTGCCGCTTACTGCTCAAGGGGTTGTCGTCCTTAAGGCGATTGCGGCTGGCGGCGGCAAGCCGGTCGATCGCCGCCAGATCGTTAATGCATTGGGCGCGGATTTCCTGCAATACGATCAGCGCCGTCTTGATACGCAAATCCACCAGTTGCGCAAGGCGGTGTTTGATGCTTCGGGTGTGGAACTTCCCATTCGCACCATCCGCAATCGCGGCTATCAGTTCCTTGCTAGCGTCGAGTTAAAGGCGTAGCAAAAGAAACACGGACTCCGTCCGTTGCCCCTTTCCTGAGAAACGCTGCGTCCCGGACAGTTTGGCAGGCAGATCTTGTGTCGAGCGGAGGTAGCCTCAGATTTCCTCAGTTTCGCCGCAGAAATTTTCCCTAAAATCTGTGGCTGTGTCCATGCGCCGGTTATCGGGCCAATTCGTCCCGCAGTAAACCGAATGTCGCTGCAATACTTTATATCCTTAATCTCGGCGGGTCTGATCATTGCCGGGGTGATCGGACTTAAATTCGCCTAAAGAATATTTGCGAAAACCAGTAGTTCACCCGTCGGAGGCGAGGCGGCCTTCACCAATGGGAATCCAGTTGCGTTAGCAAAAGGCAAACGGATCAATAAAGACAGACAAGGTTAATCAGTGCAGCCAGGCTATATTGCCGGAGGTTGATCTCATGAATAGCGATGTTTATCCCAGAATAAGACAATTCCGACTTTCTAATCTGTCCGGCGCTTCCAGGATTACAAACACCACAAGGGCAGGCTGGATCAATGATCAGTCCCGGCGCTTTCTTGTCGGCATTGCCGGCGCGGTGCTGATGATCAGCGCCCATGCGTTTCCTGCGTTCCCTGATGACTCGATTCCCAATGACCAGTCCCATCTTCAGCCCATCGTCAATGCAGGCGGCAAGGAACTCCAATTAAACTGGCCGATGCTCCACATTGGCACGGCGGAATATAGAGAAGGGCCAACGGGCGTGACGGTCTTCCGTTTTGGCCGAAAGGTGCTGGCGACAATGGATGTGCGGGGCGAGCCGATCACCGCCAACACCGAGTATATGCGCCTTGGCCGCGAAACACCCCTGTATGACGCGGTGGTCTTTTCGGGGGGATCCGCTTATGGCCTGGAATCCACGCCGGCCGTGGGAACGGCTATGAAGGACGACCAGTTGCGCACCGGAACCTTGGGCGACATAGCCCTTATCACCGGCGCCATCATTTACGATCTGGGCGATCGACGCCTGAACGAGGTCTATCCCGACAAGCGCCTCGCCCAGGCAGCCTTTCGCGCGGCCAAAGAGAGCGTCTTCCGGATCGGTTCGGCAGGCGCCGGAAGGATGGCCAAAACCGGTTATTTCTTTGGCTTGAACGCCCATTCAGGGCAGGGCGGCGCCTTTTATGAGAAAGGCGGCGTCAAGATCGCCTGCTTTGTCATCAATAACGCCTTGGGAGTGGTGACGGACCGCAAAGGACGAATCGTGGCGGGATATCGCGACCCATCCTGGCCGCCCGACATCGATACCGCCGGTTTGTTCGAGATGTTGCTGGGAGCGGGGAGCGGCAGTTCGGCCGAGCTTAAACCGTCCCAGAACACCACCATCAGCCTGGTAGTGGTCAATCAAAAGCTTTCCTTTGGCGACCTGCAGCGGTTGGCGACCCAGGTGCATACCTCCATGTCCCGCGGGCTGCAACCCTACGCCACCCAGTGGGATGGCGACGTGCTGTTTGCCGTGTCGACCGGCGAGGTCGATTTGCCGCGGGACGAGAAAGAGCGGTCCACGGCGATCGCCTGGCTTCCGGCCATGACCTCCGAATTGATGTGGGACGCGATTTTGTCTTCCGTGCCGGAACAGCCCCAGCAGCCGAAACCGATTGCCACAACGAAGCCGCTGCCGGAAAAGTACGCGGGCAGCTATAGATTCAGCCGCTTTGTCACCGTGGACATCACGGCCAAGGACGGCAAGTTGTTCGCGCAAGCCACCGGCGAGCGCGATGCCTATGCGATTGGCCGCGCAAAGGCCGTCGAACTGGTTCCGGTGTCGGATTTGCTGGACCGATTCACCATTGTTCCCCCCTCACGCTATCCACTGGTATTGGATTTCTCGACCGGCGCGCTCGTGATCAATCCGGGATTGTGGGCTCAGTTCAGCACGAAACAACAGTAGTCAACCCGCCTGATTCAGATGAAGCACTGACACATGTAGTCTCGCTAATAGTTATTCCCACATTCCCAAGCGATTGATTTGGCATGTCCAGTTCAATATTGGGACCACGATAATCTGTATTCCAAGTCAGCGGCGCACTGACTGATACTTCAACAAGCATAAGATAAGGAGAATAAACATGCGTGTGAACAAAAGTATGCCTGTGTCTGACCGTCATCAGCATCGGGATGGCTCAAATGTCGCCAGTTGTGATGATGAATACCTCAAAGGAAGTCTGGCAGGAGGCATGCAAATGGATAGGCGGACTTTTACCGCTTGGCTGCTTGCAGCGCCGTTTGTGATGAAGGCAGGCCTCGCGGCGGCGCCATCCGATATGCCAGCCGCGGGAGCCGCACCCGCAGACCCGCTCTGCTATACGTCGGTCGACGAGCTCAAGGCCATGTTCCAGGCTGGTAAGGCCTCGCCGGTCGATCTGCTGAAGGCGCAGATCAAACGGATAGAAACGTTCAACCCGAAGGTCAATTGCATCACCTACGAGCATTTTGACCAGGCGATGAAGGAAGCCAAGGAGTCCGAAGTGCGCTACCGGCGCGGCGAGGCGAGGCCGCTGGAAGGGATTACGGTCGCCCTCAAGGACGATTGCAACCGGGTGGGCTGGAAAACGACGCAGGGTTCGCTCCTCTTCAAGGACGCGCCGCCTGCAACGGAAAACACGGCCATAGTCGATATGCTCGAGGCGGCCGGCGCCGTCATGCCGTTCCAGACGACCGTACCGGAATTCTATCTGTTCGTCGGCGCGTCCACCCGCGCCTATGGCACGACCCGTACTCCGTGGGATCTGGAGTACTCCCCGGGCGGCTCTTCGGCGGGATCGGGAGCGGCGCTTGCCGCAGGCTTCGCGACGCTCGCCACCGGGTCGGACATGGGTGGCTCGATTCGCCTTCCCGCCTCGCAAAACGGTGTCTATGGCTACCGGCCGACGCACGGGCGGGTGGCGAGCGGAGAAGTTCCCATGTGGACCCACGGCCCGTTGGCCAGGCGCTTTGACGACCTGGTCCATTTCCAGAACGCCATCGTCGGTCCCTCCGAGAAGAGCATGGCCGCGATCCGGCCGCGCCTTGACTATCCCGCCCAATACCCGGGCCTTTCGGGGTGGCGGATCGCCGTGGATTGGGGCGCCAACATCGCCACGGTCACGCCGGCGATGAAGGAAGCGATGCTGAAAGGCATCGAGATGCTCCGCGCCGCCGGCTGCGTCGTGGACGAAGTCGACTGCGGCTTCTCAAAGAAAGACTTCAACACCTTCGCTCATGGCCTGATGGCGACCTCCATCGGCGTGATAGTCGAGATCGCGAACGGCCATCGTGATCAGCTCTCACCCTATATGACTGACATCCTCGACCAGATCGCCGGCACAGCCATCGGACCGAGTCAGGCAGAGGAAGCCGAGGCGTTAGTGGCGCGCTGGCACCTGCAGGTTCAGCAACGCGTCTACGGCAAGGGGTACCGCATCCTGCTCATGCCGACTATGGCGACGTCCCTCGTTGGCGCCGACATGTTCAAGAGCAAGGAAAAGAATGTGCCCCTGTTGGAAGGCTGCGGGCTGGGTTATGCGATGACATGGCCGTGGAACCTCCTCAACCGCTATCCGATTGTCGATGTTCCGCTCGGCATCGTCGAGGGCCGGATGCCTGCAGGCATGCAGGTGATCGGACAGACCTTCAGCGATCTCGATACTTTCCAGTTTGCGTCCAACTGGTCTCGCCTGCAGCCGCCGCTGTTCGCCGACGGGCGGTTCCCGACTTTCGCATAATGTGCCGTTGGAGTCAGGAGCCCCCGCCTCAGCCGGGGGCTTCCGCGAACTTTTCGGTAACGTGAGTTGAACTGCCGGTCTGCTGGCGCAATTGCTCCATAATCGAAATGAACAGGATAAAGACATGAAAATTATGAGCGCCAAAATAACAGCTATAGGACCCTGCCTGGCGGCATCAATCCCGGCTGCGGCAGCTTTTGCCGCCGAAATAGCCGACTATGGATGGGGGAGATTCACGACCCTATTCGTAGTAGTCACTGCGTTCCTTTCCGTAGGGATGCTGGTTATATCAGAGACTGGCTTTGCCCAATCGCGGTCCTACTGCCGCGAATATGCACAAAATTATGCCGACCGCAATAGCTATTATAGCAGCGGAGGCGGTGTCCTCGGTGGCGCAGCACGGGGAGCTATAGGCGGAGCCATTCTTGGCGGGATTGCTGGGAATGCTGGAAGAGGAGCCGCGATAGGAGCCGGCATCGGCGCTATCGCAGGCGGGGCTCACGAAGCAAACAGTTGGCAATATTATTATGATATGGCCTTCAGCGATTGCATTCGAGGTCGTTAAAGCTTTGAGCTTATTATGAAAATCATACGAGAACAGGAGCGCTTCAATGAGTTCGAAATTCTTTTTGGTCATTGTTGTTCTTGGAATGATAGAAGCTGCAGTTTCATCACCGGCGCTTTCACAGGAAAAGCCCATAAAGCAGACAACTTTCGACTTAAATACTGTCGATTGCAGAACCCTGCTGAAAATGAGCGGCGATGAAAGGAAGAATACGGTTGTGTTCTACCATGGCATTTTGACCGGCATGAATAAGGAGACGACGGTCGATGTGTCGAAGTTATCGGAAATCACCGACAAGGTCGTGGACCAGTGTATCGACAAGCCCAATGCAGTCTTGCTTAAAGTGTTCCAGGAAAATCGGAAATAGGCGAGCGGATGTCCGGAGTAGACCTGCGAAGGTTCTGGAAAATATAAGGCAGAGCCGAGTTTGCTCTGCATGCCGTATATCCCCCGGTCGTCCACACCTGTAGGGTTACCAATTAGCGAGACTATGAGACCGGCCCGGCGCTGGCGTGGATCTCTATTCAACTTTCTTCACGGACGAAGTACTGGCACGGACGATGAACGGGAAGATCACCTATCGTGACGGGATCTGAGGCTGGATGAAATCAATATCAAGGTGGTGTCTTACGCGAGAACAAGGAGGCAACAAAAATGACAGAAGTAGGCGTGTGGAATGATTACGGCCGCTTGAGAGAAGTTGCCGTCGGAATGGCTCAGGACATTGTTGTGCCGACTTACAACGACGCATACCCCGAATTCGCCAAGGAGCTGACGCGAAATTATGCGGGGCAACCAGCGGAAGCCGTGCCGGTGCTGAAGGAACTGGTAGAGAAGAGTCAGGTGCAACTGGACTATCTCGCCAAGGTATACCAGGACCACGGCGTTTTCGTGCATCGCCCTAGAAAGTTAACAAAGGAGGAATCGGCTTACCAAAGTGAATTGCAGGTTGGCAGTATTCCATCGTTTCCTGCGGACCCGATTTGGATCATCGGCAAGAATGTTGTGGAGTGCAGCTTCAGACAGCCACTCCGCAACAAGGAAAGATTCCCTCTTCGCGAGTTGATCGCAGACCGTATCAATAGCGATCACGATCTTCGCGTCCTGAGCTGTCCCGTCACCATGCCCAATGACCGCGACTTCGTTCTGGAAGGCGGCGATATTCAAATCTGCGGCAACGAAGGCAAGGACATCCTGGTTGGAGTAGATGAAGAGCGCAGCAGCAGCGCCAAGGGCGTCGAATGGTTGCGTCGGCACCTTGCCGTTGACGGGTACAAAGTAACGCCGGTGCCTATTGTGAAGGCGGCGCCAATCCACTTGCTCGGTGCAATGGGCATGTTTGGCCCCAAGAGTGCGATGGTCTACCGGCCGGCATTTGTAAATGGCATCCCCGAACCGATGAAGGACTGGGATCTGATCGATATCACCCTCGAGGAGGCTTTAGCCGGAGGACCATGCACTGTCATGCTCGATCCCAAGACCATTCTGATGGTAGCTGAAACGCCACGATTGAAAGGTTTATTGGAGCAACGCGGGCTCAATGTCATCCCCATTCCTTTTGATGCGGTCACGAAAATGGATGGCGCTGTTCGTTGCGCTACGTTCGTTATCAACCGGGACAAAAACTAACAACTAACTATCGAGGAAGAAACTCAAACAACAGGTTTTGATGTTGTCCATCTGGACTTTTCGGCGCACGCCTCGGCAGCGGGTGGCATTCGTTGTGCCACGGGCGTTATCCACCGGGAAATCGACTGAGTGCGTCGAAATATGCGGCCCCTCCAGCGCAATACTTTCTCAGGGTCAAATCTTCCTGACCATTACGGCGCAGGAGAGGGCCTATTTCGGTTTCTTTGAAAGACGGGGGAGTGATGAGTTCCAATCTACGACTTATTATCGGTATGATCCTGCTGGTGATAGGACTTATTCTTCCCATGGGAATCGTACCTTTGTCAGCAACATCCTGGCCCGCCGCAGTTAAAACCGTGGTGGGCGGCATGCTGTTTTTCGGCTTTGAGATCCTGGCAATTCCCGCTGTCGCCATCATGGGCAAAGAGAACTTCGACCGCATTATGGCGATGGTGAGAGGGCGGTTCAGCAAATTGAAGCCCTCGGGGGATGTAGGGCGGGTGCGGCATGCAATAGGGATCTTGCTATTCGTCTTGCCCATTCTGCCGACCTATATAATGGCTTATGCACCGGAATGGCTGCCGGAAGCTTCCTCTCAGCGGTTTTATATAAACCTGTGTGCGGATGGCATGTTTCTCGTCAGCCTGTTCGTTCTGGGGGGAGACTTTTGGGATAAGCTCAGGGCCCTTTTTGTTCGAGAGGCCCGTGCAGTCTTCCCACAGGGATAGACACGGCATACGAGTGCCATCGGCTCTATCGAAGTTGGCAAGCTTGCTGACCTGGTCGTACTGGATAAG
>JAJHPN010000196.1 GCA_020890855.1 Candidatus Contendibacter sp.
ACGCGATACGGACACTCCGGGACGGTGGGGTGGCGAGGAGTTCCTTGTCATCTGCTCGCACGTCGATCTCAATGGCGCCCACATACTGGCCGAACGCATACGGACCGCCGTCGCGGGACATTCGTTTTCGGTGATTGGCCAAAAAACCTGCAGTTTCGGGGTTGCCAGCTATCGGCCCGGGGATACGGCAGAAACCATAGTGAAACGGGCGGATATGGCTCTCTATGAGGCTAAGCAGAATGGCCGCGATCGTGTCGCTCTGGAACGAGGGCCTGCCTGACGCGTATTGCTCATGCCGAGGCAGGAGGGTTCAGGTCTAGCGATGGGGGGTAGTGTCCTAAATTTGGATATCAGACAAAAACGCCAAATTCATAGCGGTTGATAAAGAGTCCAATGACAATATCGTGCATTTTAGCCAACTTGGAAAAGCAAATCGTTTTTCGGGCGAGGCGCTTAATCCGGGTGCGTAGCGTTAAGTGTTTCCGTTCGATCGTTTGCGTCTGTTGCTTGCCCATGGTATGGCGATGGGTAGGGAGATGGCGTTGATATGCGCCCCAATCATCGGTATAAAATCGGGCGATTCCAAAGGGTTTTAGCAACGTCTTTAGCTTTAGAAATGCGGCATCTTTTCGATCATCGAATACATAAGCGAGGATTTTTCCTGTGGCATGATCAAGCGCATGCCAAAGCTATCGTTGCTGATTTTTGCTGCCGACGAAACTCCACATTTCATCGACTTCAGCCCATTCAACACGTTGAATACTAACGATAACATGATCTGGATTCAAACATTTTAATACCGCATGATTCACCGATTCCAGCAGTGGTTCCTTTTTTTAACTCACTGATTACGGGATTTGAGCTGATGCCCAAGACCCGAGCTGTATCACAGATGCCATTCCCATTTAATGCCCTATCAATGATCTGTTTATTGACATTGGATATCCTGCCTCGATCCGCATAGTCAAGAATAAATATTTGTGCAAAACATGCATTGTTTTTGCAAAGATAGCGCTGTTTATCATTGGCAGTTTGACCTCTTTTTACCACATCACTCTGACGGCAATGAGGGCAACAAACCGGGATAAGAACCATCACTCATCTCTCCAGAACGAGGGTTATTCACTCATCAGTTAACAGCGAATTTTGATCAAAACTCTCAGTCAAACTATACCGTATCCAAATTTAGGGCACTACCAAAAGAAAATTGAGGAGGATATGGGCTGCGTTTTTATCCGCCACGGTGGCAATCACGATTGGTATCAAGACAATAATTCATACCGTTTTGGTTTAAAAACTCTCGCTCTTGGTTCGAAAACTATTAAAAATGGGCAATTCAACCCCTTTGTTTTTTAGCAATCAATCATGCGCTGACGGACTTTCTACCCACGAACTCGAATTCCAAAGCTGTCCGAACCATTGATACAGAAAATTTCGCCCAACAAGATCCAGATCGCTTATGGTCTGGTGGTCACTATCCTCATGTGGGCAGGAGCGACCGTGGTCAATATCGCCGCCCGAGTCTTTGCGCGGGCCTATAGCGATTTTGGCGTTGATCTTCCGGCGCTGACCTTGTTGATGATCGATCTCAGTCGCGCGGCTGTTCCGTGGCTGTGGGCTACAGGCGCTACCGCCCTGCTGGGCTATATCCTCGTCAAGCGGCCTGCCTGGGTTCCTATTGCATCAGTCGCCGTCCTCGCCTTTACCGTTCTGGGGTTGGCTTTTGCCTTGCTGGCGTTCGTGGAACCGGTCGCGTTATGTGGCGATTATTGGCCTGAGTGGCCCTCCCGCTGAAACCGCCGGCTTTCGACCAGCCACTCCGCCAGTCGCCACATCACTGCTGATCCGAGTCTAAAGACGATGAACAAGTTAGCCGCTGCAATCCCGTTTTCTACTCCCTGCGCGATGGCGTTACCTGACGATCCGCCAATTCCGCCACCCATTCCCCCAAAACCGCCGGTTCCAGGCGAATGTTGTGAGCGTGGTTGTGAGATGTGCATGTGGGACTATTATCACGAGGCCCAGCGCCGCTATGAGGCCGCCTACGCTGATTGGCGGCGGCAATCCGGGTGTGCGGACTGAGTCCGGGCGTGTTCCAACAACGATGGTCGCTCGGTTTCCTGAAGCAGTGAATGGGGCCGGGTCAAGTGAACCGTGCGCCCGGAAAACCGCGCCAAGCCATCTTCCTCAAGCCGGCCAATAATGCGGGACAGGGTTTCGTGGCGAGCGCCAATCATTGAAGCCAGATCGCGCCGCGACAGGGGCAATTCCATAAACCGACTGCCATCGGCGGCGGTGCAACCGTGATGGTTCATCAACGCCAGCAAGAGATGGATGAACTTGCCCCGATTGGACAACGTGGCATTTCGCACCAGATGATCGTGCGCGTCGCTCAAATCGCTGCCGATGCGCTGCAAAAATTGCTTTCCCAGCGCCGGGTTGCGATCAAGCAGTGCTTTAACTACCGGCTTTTCGATGAAACAAATTCGAC
>JAJHPN010000195.1 GCA_020890855.1 Candidatus Contendibacter sp.
TGGCGATGACCAAGGCTGCGGTTCGGGCGATGGATACGGTGCAAAGCTTCGCCGCCAGCAAAGGTAAAAAAATTGATGATTTTCTTGTGCTAGGCGGCTCCAAGCGCGGTTGGACGACTTGGTTAACCGCTGCGGTTGATTCGCGCATCCGGGCCATTATTCCGGCTTCGATTGATATGCCCAATCTGGCCCGGCAATTCATTAATCATTGGGAGGCTTATGGTTTCTATGCGCCGGCGCTTAACGATTATGTCGCTTTTAATCTGCCCTGTCGGGTGCAAACTCCTGAAGGCAAGGCGCTGTTGCAGGTCATCGATCCCTATGCCTACCGCGACCGCTACACCATGCCCAAGCTGATTCTCAACGCCAGCGGCGACCAATTCTTTACCTCCGATTCCTCACGCTTTTACTATGCCGGTTTACCCGGCCCCAAGTGGCTGCGCTATACCCCGAATGTCGATCACTTTCAGAGCACCGATACCATTGTCGCGGCGCTATCATGGATTGATGACATTCTGGATCGCAAAACCAGTCCCCAAGTCACCTGGACCAGGGAAGACGACGGGACACTGCGGATTGCCGCCACCGCCACGCCCAAGGAAGTGAAATTGTGGCGAGCAACCAATCCAACCGCTCGCGATTTCCGGCTGGAAACGATTGGGCCGGTTTGGACCAGCCAGACACTGAAACCGGAAGCTGACGGGACTTATATCGGAACCGTGCCGCAGCCTTCATCCGGCTGGACAGCGTTTATGATCGAGGCGACTTTCCCGACTGCCGGAGTGCTGGAGCCGGACCAGATTTACAGCACCGGCATCCAGATTATCCCCGATACCCTGCCTTATGCCGGGACCGCGTGCGGCGGCGGCCCTCGGGCTAATCTGGAAAGCCCACAGCCGGGTTCCTTTGAAAGCGGGATTGGCCTGATCCGGGGCTGGGTCTGCGATGCCGACACGGTAGAACTCCAGATCGATGACGACCCGCGCCGCAAGATTCCATATGGGGGGACCCGCAAGGACACCGTGACGGTGTGCGGCGATGACGATAATGGCTTTGGCTACACCTTTAACTGGAACGCGCTGGGATCGGGCAGCCACCGGGTGCGGGCGTTCGCCGATGGACTGGAATTCGGCAGCGCCATGTTTACCGTGACCACCTTGGGCGTGGATTACCTGACCGGGGTGAGCGGCGAATACGTTCTGCCCAATTTCCCGCAGGCTGGACGCAGCGTGACGGTGCGCTGGGCGGAACCCCATCAGAATTTCGTGATCGCTGGAACGGGCGTCAATTCATTCAGCGCCCAGACCTTGGCGGCGACCCCGCTGCTTGCTCATTTGGAGAGTCCGCAGCCGGGTTCGTTTGAAAGCGGGATTGGCCTGATCCGAGGCTGGGTCTGCGATGCCAACACGATTGAACTTCAGATTGATGACGGCCCACGCTACAAGGCGCCGTATGGGGGGACGCGCAAGGACACGCTGGAAATCTGCGGCAATGACGACAACGGATTTGGCTTTACTTTCAACTGGAACGCGCTGGGATCGGGCAGTCATCGGGTGCGGGCCTTTGCCGATGGCGTGGAATTCGGCAGCGCCGCCTTTAACGTGACTACGTTGGGGGTGGATTACCTGACCGGGGTGAGCGGCGAATACGTTTTGCCCAATTTCCCACAGGCTGGCCACAGCGTCACCGTGCGCTGGGCGGAACCGCATCAGAACTTCGTGATCGTTGGTTATCGCTGATCACCGATCATGCCAGGGAAGGCTATAAGGCCAGAATTCTTTTAAGCTCCTGGTCCATTTTCCGGGGGCCACTTTGGGATTCCGGTTTAACTGCGCTGGGAAAGCCTATGGCCAGTTCGGTCAAGTTGATGGTCCTCAGCTTGAGCAAGCCGATCAGTATCCCAACAAACCAGTCCATCCTGACTTTATTCCATTGGAAATACCGATTGAGCGTTGTCGTCAGTTCATCAGTGGGTTGCATGTTGATCTCCAATTTTTGCAAGAATACCGACTATTACATCAATAACTTCAAATAGTTATTTTCATGCACAAAGAACTCACGTTAAAGCAGAAGCCAACGCCCATGAGCCATGCAACTGACTCACTCCCCAGCGTTTTGGGTGACTGGACTCACGGGCTGCTGATCATGCTGGCGTTGTGCTTCACGGTCGGGATCGCGCACGGTCAGGAACCCGCCTATCCACTGCAACCGCCGGATCGGTCCAGCCCGCGCGCCACGTTAAAAACCTTCCTCGATTCCGGCGACGCTCTCGGTGCTTTCCTGGCTCGCGAGTATCTGCCCGATCCGACGCGGGCGAAATTCCAGCGACTGGTTACCTTGGGGGCAGTTCCTCTGGAATGTCTGGATTTGCGTGAAATGCCGCTGGCGTCTCGCCTCAAGGCCAGTCGGGCGGCGGCCGTTGCTTTGTACGAGACGCTGAGCCGGATCCCGCTTCCGGCAGTTGAGGACATCCCCGACGCCGAGCAGATGAACCGTCTGACTGGCGCTAACGCCAACCGCTGGGTGATCCCGCACACTGAAATCGCCCTCGTCCGCGTCCAGAACGGGCCACGCGGCGACGAGTTTCTATTCAGCCCGGAAACCGTGGCCAGGGCGGTGGACTTCTACGCACGAATACGTGGGTTGGCTTATACCCGTTCGGTCCCCCTGGAAAACGTGCATGACCTGCTGGTGAATGGCGGGGGCTGGCTGATTCCACACACCTGGATTAAAGCGTGGCCAGCCTGGTCTCGGAGTCCGCTGGCCGGTCAGTCTGCCTGGAAATGGATCGCTTTGGCGCTGATCCTGGCGGTCTTCGTGGTGTTGCTGCGCTGGGTGTATCACCTGTCGCGCTCGGTGAGCAGCGAGCATCCATTCCTGCAAGCCCTGGCGCAATCGACGTTGCCGGGGTTCTTGCTGATCGCGGCGCCCGCTATCGCCTATTTGGCGCTCGTGCAAATCAATCTGATCGGCAGCGTGGCCATTGCGGTTGAACTGGTGACGACCGCGATCCTGTTCCTGGCCGGGGCCTGGATTGCCTGGCGAATCGCGCCGGTGGTCGCCGAAGCCATCATCGCCTCGCCCAAAATCCCCCTCGAAAGCATCGATGCCCACCTCATTCGGATCAGCGCGCGCCTGCTGGGGATCGTGGGTGGGGCCTGGTTGCTGGTGGTAGGCGCCGACTGGCTGGGGGTTCCCGTGTACGGCATCATCGCCGGATTCGGCGTCGGCGGCCTGGCGTTTGCGCTCGCCGCGAAGCCGAGTCTCGAAAATCTGATCGGCGGTCTGAACCTGTTTGCGGACAAGCCCATGAAGGTGGGCGACGTCTGCAAGTACGGAACCGAGGTGGGAACGATCGAAGCCATTGGCATTCGTTCGACGCGCATTCGGGGCAAAGACCGCACCCTGACCACGATTCCCAACGCAATGCTCGCGACCATCCCGGTGGTGAATTTTACGCAACGCGACCAGATCCTGATCCAGTCGGTCATCGGCGTGCGCTACGAGACCCGCCCGGAGCAACTGCGCTATCTCCTTGTTAAAATCCGGGAGATGCTGCTGGGTCATCCGCGGATTCAGCCGGATTCGGTACAGGCGCGGTTCATCGGGTTCGGGGCCAGTTCGCTGGATATTGAAATCTTCGCCTCTGTTCTGACGCAGTACTCGGCAGAATTCTCCGGCATCCGGGAAGACGTCTTGCTGCGGATAATGGATATCGTCGAGGACAGCGGGACCGGGTTCGCCTTTCCGTCGCAGACACTCTATTTTGCCCGCGACGGCGGAGTGGACACCCATCGCACTGAATCTGCGGAAGCTCAGGTCCGCCAGTGGCGGGACGCCGGGCGCCTGCCGTTTCCGAACTTCTCGCCGGAGCAAATGGCGCAGTTGCGTGGAACGGTTCTCTATCCGCCGCCGGGGTCCCCGGAAGCCTCAACCACCGGTCAGGAGTCGGCTCATTTATAAACATAGACGCTACTCCATAAATCTGTCGCCATAACCTGCTCGGCCCTAAGCCCACCCGATCCCGCCATGCCCACCATTCTGATCGTTGATGACGATCCCCATATCCGTGAAGTGATCCGCTTTGCCCTGCAAAAGGCCGGCTTCGCCACGCTGGAAGCTGAAAACGGGGCGCAAGCGCTGACGCGGTTCCAGGAGGCAAACCCAGATTTGGTGGTGCTGGACATCGTCATGCCGGAGCTGGACGGAACCGAGGTGTGCAAGGCGCTCCGCCGGATCAGCACTGCCCCCATCGTGTTTCTGTCCTCGCGGGACGATGAGGTGGATCGCATCCTCGGTCTGGAGTTGGGCGGCGACGACTACGTGACCAAGCCGTTTAGCCCCCGCGAACTGACGGCGCGAGTCCGGGCGATTCTGCGGCGCGGCAAGAGTGAAACGCCGGATCCGGTGGCCGCCAGCGAACACCGGATCGAACATGGGCGGTTGCGGCTGGATTTGGATCGCTACGCCGCGTTTTGGCAGGACCAGGAGGTAGTGTTGACCCTGACCGAGTTTGGCATTCTGCGCACCCTGCTCGGTCATCCCGGCAAAGTGTTCAACCGCGATCAATTGATGGATGGCAGCTATCAGGACTACCGGGTGGTCAGCGACCGCACCATCGACAGCCATGTCCGCCGGGTGCGCGCCAAGTTCAAAGTAGTAGGCGCAGATCCGATCGAAACCCTGCACGGCATCGGTTATCGGCTGGGGATCTGCTGAATGGCGTCGTCCCGGCCTCGCCTCAAGCTGCGCTACCTGCTGTTGGCGGTGAATCTGACCGTGCTGTGGCTGCCGCTGCTGGGACTGGAGGCGCTGCGGCTGTACGACAGCGCTCTGGTGCGCCAGACCGAATCGGAACTGATCGCTCAGGCCGCCTTCGTCGCCGCCAGTTACCGCGCCGCCCTGACCCGGCTGGCCCCGCAGGCCATCGCCGATCCAGGATATGGCGTGCCGTTGGCCGAGCCCTGGCGGGAATTGTACGATCGCGAACCCCACTGGCGACCTCGCCCGGCGCGGCTGGATCTGGCCGAGGAACCAGTGTATCCGGCGCCCCCGGAAACCATACCCCCAATCGCGCCGCCCGATCCTTACGCCGAAGCGGTCGGTCAGGAATTGCAAGCGCTGTTGCAGGATGCGCAGGTCATAACCCTGGCGGGGATTGCCGTGACCGACGCTCAAGGCGCAGTGGTGGCGACCACCGGTCCCAGCCGGGGCCGGTCCCTGGCGGCCTTCGATGAGGTGCGGCGGGCTTTGACCGGCGAGCCGGTAAGTCGGTTGCGCCAGCGCATTCCTGACTCGTCGCCGCCGGCGATTGACTCGATCAGTCGCGGTACGCTGTTGCGGGTGTTCGTGGCCGCCCCGATTCTTCAGGACCAGCGGATCGTCGCCGCCGTCCTGTTGTGGCGCACCCCGATCTCGCTCTCCCAGGTGCTTCACGGCAAACGCTATCACCTGCTGCTGGCGGCGGCGCTGCTGCTGGGCACCGTGGCGCTGATGGCCGGATTCACCTCCTTGACCGTGGTGCGACCGCTCCAGGCGCTGGTGCGACAGGCGCAGCGCGCCACCGCCGGGGAAAAGGGCGTGGTCGCGCCGTTGGCGCATCCGGTGACGCAGGAAATGGCCGATCTGTCGCAGGCCGTAACCACGATGGCGCGGCATCTGGAACAGCGCGCCGACTATATCCGCAGCTTCGCCGCTCAGGTTTCCCACGAATTCAAGACGCCGCTGGCCGCGATCCGGGGCGCGGTGGAATTGCTGCGCGATCATCTCGACACGATGACCGCCGCCGAACGCGACCGGTTTTTGGATCACCTTGATCAGGACGCCGCCCGGCTGGATCGGCTGGTGCGGCGGTTGCTGGACTTGGCCCGCGCCGATGTGATGCCGGCGACGCCCACTGCCCGCGCCGAGGTCGCCGCCGTCATCGAGCGTCTCGCCGCCCGGTATCAGGCGGCGGAGTTCAAGGTCATCATAAGTGAACCGGCAATATCCGCGAGTGTAGCAATGACTGAGGACGTGCTGGAATCCATCTTGAGCAATCTGCTCGATAACGCCCGCCAACATGGCGGCGACACCGCCACCGTCACGGTGGCCTGCCCGGCGCCCCGGACCGGGATCGCCGCCACCCTGATCATTGAAGTCAGCGACAACGGCCCCGGCATCTCGGCGGCCAACGCGGCGCGAGTGTTCGAGCCGTTTTTCACCACCGCCCGGGCGCAGGGCGGGACCGGTTTGGGTTTAGCCGTGGTGAAATCCCTGGTGAACGCGCATCGCGGCGCCATCGAGCTGGTGGACAGCGCCGCAGGAACACGGGTGCGGATCAGCTTGCCGCTCGTGACCGCCGATCGGTCGCCCCAAAACGATGGTTAGCCTTGCCAGCCGGGGGCGGTCCTTGCCGTGGTGGCTATGAGATAAGGTTCGGTAGGAGAATGTTGGCGACGCTGACTCCAGTCAGCGCGAATCGAGACCGAAGAGATCGGGTTATGGGTTGATGATCGTTCGGTTGATCATGGGATGATGGTCGTCGCGGGGACCAAAGTCGCTGTCCGGGTGCCAGGCCACCACGTCCAGCGCATCAGTCCGGGTAAAGAAGGAATGCAGACAACCGGTGGGAATGCACCAGCCCATCCCCGGTTGCAGGGGATACACCCCGTCCGGAGTGCGGCATTCACCGGAGCCGTTCAGGATCACCCCCAGCCGCGCCGAGGGATGGGTGTGGGGAGTCTGGTCGGTGTGCGGAGGGATGTGCAGATGATTCAAGCAGGGATCGCCCAGTCGTGGCGGGCTGATCAGCAGGGTGTCGCTGCACCCGTCGATATAACGTAATCGCCCGGCTGGCTCCAATGGCCCTCCGATCTGCCACAGGCTCTGATAACCAGCCACCATGATGACCAGACCCTGACCACCCGACACGCTGCCGCCGTTCACAGCGAAATACATACCCCGCTCCAGTTCGCAGCGCCGCCCGGCGGGTTTTTGCAGCACGGCGCAGCCGCTCGTGACCATGCCGTAACTGGCGACTTCCGGCGGCAGCGCCAGAATTTCATCCGTCCAGCCCCAGACAGTGAAAGAGTCCACAGCCAGCAACCGGCCAGGACGGATGATGATGGGGGTGAAGGTGTGCATGGTTCAGAAACCCCTTGGGCCCTTGGGATTACATTGAGGGATTGGCCAGATTCGGTTATGCCACGTGGCATAATTTCATGCGGAACAGGCCATGCGGCATAAACAGCTCCGCCACTGGGCCAGAATAGGCCATGTGGCCTATCTTACCCGTTCAACCACCCGATTCCCGCAGCCCCAGCCGCTCCAGAATCCCATCGCATTCATCTAGGCTGCTAAAGCCGATCTCGATTCGCCCACGGCCCCGTCCGGCGTCATAGCGCAACCGCACCGGCGCCGCCAATCGTTCCCTGAGTCGTTCCTCCAGTCGCGCTAGATCCGGATCGCGGACGGTCGGCAGCGCGACCGGTTGGGTTTCCACCAGCAACGCCCGGCGGCGCTCCAGTTCCCGCACGCTCCAACCGTCGCGAATCGCCTGTTCCGCCAACCGGATTTGCGCTGCGCCCGACAAACCCAGCAGCGCCTTGCCGTGCCCCGCTTCCAGTGGTCCGTCCTCGATCTGCGCCTGCACTACCGGGTCCAGGTTCAACAAACCCAGCGCCCGGCTGATCGCCGATTGCGAAATACCGAGGGTTTCCGCCAGTTGCTCCTGAGTCAGGCCGAACTCTTCACGTAAGCGCCGCAACGCCCGCGCTTCCTCGATGGGATTCAAATCGCGGCGCAACAAATTTTCCACCAGGGCAATGGCGGCGGCGGCGCGATCATCAGCCTCGCGCACCACCACCGGCACCTGCGTCAAACCGGCCTGCTGGGCGGCCTGCCAGCGCATGTGGCCGGCCAGGATTTCGTAACCGCCCTCCGCTAGCGGCCGCGCCACCAGCGGCTCGATGATCCCGAACTGGCGGATGCTCTGCGCCAGTTCGGTCAGATACGCCTCATCTATCCGCTGCCGGGGCTGATAGCGCCCAGCGACCAGTTGCTCCAGGTTCAGCGACTGGATCGTTCCTGCCCCGCTGGCGCTGTTGAGCAGGCTACCGTCGAAACTGTGACCGCCTGCGCCAATCCAGTCCCCCAGGCTTTTCAGCGCCTTGCTGCGACTCATGCCGGAACCCTCGCCCGACCTGCTTCAACGGATTCAATCGCGCTGAGAATTTCCTGCTGCCACAGTTGCCGCACCGCCAGCAGAATCTCGCTGTTGACCCCGTCCAGCATCATGATCGCCCGATTGTAGGTGTCGCGGGAGCCACGCGGCTGATCGATTTCATAAATGCTGACCTGATCGCTGGCCGATTTCTGCAATTCCTTGGTCAGGCCCATTCGATTGCTGAGCAGCAATTCGCCATAGGCGCCGTTGATGACGGCGATGTTATTGAGCGTCTCGGTGCCGGCGTCGACCTTGGTCAACAGGATGCTGAGGCGCTGCACATTGATTTCCCGCTCATACAGGGCGCACAACTGCTCCAGAATGCGGAAATACTGGACGCTGGAGGAGATGTCGTACATGTGCGGGACTATCGGCATCAGGATCAGGTTAGCGGCGGCGATGGCGTTCAGCGACAGCATCCCCAGCGACGGCGGGGTGTCCATCACCACAATGTCGTAGCGATCCTCCACTGTCTTCAAGGCGCGATGGAGCCGCACTGGCGGCGGCCCCAGGGTTTCATTCTGCCGTTCCTCTGGTTGCGACAGTTTCCAATCCGCGTATTGCAGCGCCAGCCGGGCCGGAATCAGATCGAGATTCTCCCAATGGGTAGACTTGATTGCTGCCGCGATCTGCGCCGGCGCTTCAGTCAGGGCCGGAAACAGATCATCGCCTTCGTTCAGATCCAGATCAGGGATAAAGCCGAACGCGCCAGTAATGGTGGCCTGCGGGTCGGCATCCACCAGCAGCACCCGGTAGCCTTCACGCGCCAGATAGTGGGCGAAGTGCAACGACATGGTGGTTTTCGCCACCCCGCCTTTGAGATTGGAGAACACCACCCGCACGCAACCGGCTCCGTCCGGCCGACTGGGGCGTTTGCCGATGATCTCGCGAATCCGGTTGACTTCGTTGTAGTTGTAGATGCGTCGCTGGGTAGAGCCAGCTTCGACTAACCGAGGTGTAGGCAGATCACCGCGCTGCTCCAGATTGCGCAGATGATTAGCGGTGCAACCAGCCAGTTGCGCGGCCCGTTCAATACCGAACTCGGGCAAGGTCTTGACACTGTGCCGAGCCGCCAGCGCCTCCAGTAGCCGTTGTTGCATCTGGCCGCCACGCTCGGCGGCGTTGCGACACAGGGTTCGGAAGTTAAAGCGCATCGCTTGCATGGATCGGGCTCCGGTGGAATGATTAGGGTTGTTAGCAATTTTAGCGCTTTTATGGTCTATTTTGCTTCACACTTATTAATCTTGCCCTTACAACCCGCCACTCGCTGGCAAAATTACTACGCCGCCTTTTTGCTTTTTTAAAAACAGCAGTGAAAATCAACCTTCCAACCTTTCTGGAAATAAGGCCTATAATGGAATCATGTTAATAATAACATTAAGAAAACATTATTATTTAAATGTTACTACTTAGGAAAGACTTCGATTAAATCACGATGAATCGCAGCTCCCCGGCTAAAAACCCTGAGCAGGGTCCAAAATTATCGCTACGCGAGCGGGGCGAGGCGCTGCTCGCGCAATCCCGTGCTGGAGAAGCTGAATTCTCCCCGATCGAAATCGCGCACCTCGTTCATGATCTGTCAGTGCACCAGATTGAGCTGGAACTTCAGAACGAAGAATTGCGCAATATCCAAACCCAGTTGGAGCACACCCGCGACAGCTATGCCCGGCTTTACCATCAAGCCCCGGTCGGCTATCTGAGCCTGGACATCAACGGCATCATCCGCCAAACCAATCAAACCTTCGCCGACATGCTGGATCAGAGCGGCGTCGATTTAGCCGGGCAAGCGCTAGCCAATTTCATGGACGGACCGAATCGGGACGCTTTTCTGGGCCGTTTTAA
>JAJHPN010000062.1 GCA_020890855.1 Candidatus Contendibacter sp.
GTAGAAGGCTACGAGTTTGAGAAATCAAAAGCGCTGCGCGATGGTGAATTCGTCGGTCTGGTGCTGGATCAGGACAACCAATCGGATTTAACCAACGAGCGAATTGAAGAATGGCTGGAGCAGGTTAAGCCGGAACTGTTGGGCATCGCGGTAGCGGGCTGATTGCAATCACCGGCGGATTAGACGGTTATTCCTTAATCCGCCAGCCTTTAACCTTTTCCCATTGATCCCGCCAATGAAAACCAGCGATCTTGCCGCATTACGCGATGAACCGGCGTGCAGTCATAACCTGCAAGCTAAAACCGGTTGCGTCCGCCCCACGCCGGGCGCCGCCGCCGGTGGCTGCGCGTTTGACGGCGCGCAGATTTCGCTGTTGCCGATTGCCGATGTCGCCCATATCGTCCACGGCCCGATTGCCTGCGCTGGCGATTCCTGGGATAACCGGGGGACTCAGTCCAGTGGTCCTGCGCTCTTCAAACTCGGCATGACGACCGATCTGAATGAGCAGGATGTGATTATGGGCCGGAGCGAAAAACGGCTGTTCCACGGGATTAAACAGGCGATTGATCGCTATGCGCCTGCGGCGGTCTTTGTTTACAGCACCTGCGTGACGGCGCTGATTGGCGATGATTTGGAAGCGATCTGCAAAGCGGCGACTGAACGCTGGGGTGTTCCGATCATTCCTATTGACGCCGCCGGCTTCTACGGCAGTAAAAACTTCGGTAATCGGATTGCCGGCGAAGCCATGATCAAATATGTCGTCGGCGGCAGTGAACCGGAACCGCCGCCGGTCGATCCGGCCCGGCCTGAACTTAAAGTCCACAATATTAATTTGATCGGTGAGTACAACATCGCTGGCGAATTGTGGAATACCCTGCCGCTGTTCGATGAACTGGGTTTGCGGCTGTTGTGTTCCATGTCCGGCGATGCCCGGTTCCGGGAAATCCAGACCATGCACCGCGCCGAGGTGAATATGGTGGTTTGTTCCCGCGCCATGCTAAACGTCGCCCGCAAATTACAGGAGCGGTTTGGCACGCCCTGGTTTGAAGGCAGCTTTTATGGCGTCAGCGATGTGTCCGCCGCGCTGCGCCAGTTCGCCGCCCGGATCAATGATCCCGATCTGACCCAGCGCACCGAAACCCTGATCGCCCGCGAAGAAGCCAACACCCACGCAGCGCTGGCCCCGTGGCGGGAACGGCTGCGCGGTAAACGGGTGTTGCTCTACACCGGCGGGGTCAAATCCTGGTCGATCGTGGCCGCCTTGCAGGAACTGGGTATGACGGTGGTGGCGAGCGGAACCAAGAAGTCGACCGAGGAAGACAAGGCGCGGATTCGGGAACTGATGGGTGAGGACGCGCAGTTGATCGAGGACGGCAATCCACGCATTTTGCTTGAAATGGCGCGCGCTCACCGCGCTGATCTGCTGGTGGCCGGCGGACGCAACCTGTACACCGCGCTCAAGGCCCGCTTGCCGTTTGTGGATGTAAATCAGGAGCGGGAACACGGTTATGCCGGCTATCGCGGAATGATCACGCTGGCGCAGGAGCTGACTCGAACCTTGGAAAGTCCGATTTGGGATGCGGTTCGGCGACCTGCGCCGTGGCTGCCGCATGGCGTGACGGAGCCGGTTCATGGCTGAAATCATTCGTCGCAGCAAACCGCTGTCGGTCAGTCCACTGAAAAGCAGCCAGCCCCTTGGCGCGAGTCTGGCGCTGCTCGGCCTGAATCGGGCGATTCCGCTGTTGCACGGCGCTCAGGGTTGCACCGCGTTCGCCAAGGTGTTTCTGGTGCGTCATTTCCGCGAGCCGATCCCGTTGCAGACCAGCGCCCTGGACCCGATCAGCAGCATCATGGGGGCGGATGACAGCCTGTTGGCCGGGTTACGCACCGTTTGCGAGAAGCATCATCCGGCAGCGGTCGGGTTGCTGACCACTGGCCTGACCGAGGCGCAAGGCGCCGATATTCACCGGGTGCTGCGGGAGTTCCGCGAACGCTGCCCGGAATTTCAGGCGGTCCGGATCGTCCCGGTCAATACCCCTGATTTCAGCGGCTGCCTGGAAAGCGGATTCGCCGCCGCCGTGACCGCGATGATTGCCGAATGGGTTCCGTCGGCGAACCACCCCGATGCTTTGGGACACCCCTCCTTAACCAAGGCAGGGAAAAAGCCAGGGCAAGCCCGTCAGATCAATGTGTTGTGCGGATCATCGCTGACGCCGGGCGATCTGGAGGCGTTGCGCGAATTGATTGAGCGGTTTGGCCTGCATCCGGTGTTGCTTCCCGACCTGGCCGATTCGCTGGATGGGCATCTGGACGCCGAGGATTATCACCCGCTCACCACCGGCGGCACGCCGCTGGCGGCGTTCACCACCTTGGGCGATGCTGCAGCGACCCTGGTGATTGGCGCTTCGCTGGATCGCGCCGCCGATCTGCTGCATGAACGCACGGGCGTTCCGACGCACCGGTTCCCCCATTTATTCGGGCTGGAAGCGACTGACCGGCTGGTGATGACGCTGGCCGGCATTGCCGACCAATCGGTTCCGGCGACTGTGGCGCGGCAACGGGCGCAGTTGCAGGACGCCATGCTCGATACCCATTTCCTGCTGGGCCGGGCGCGGATCGCCATCGCCGCCGATCCTGATTTACTGCATGGTTTTAGTCAGTTATTGGCGGAAATGGGTGCGGAAGTCGTGGTGGCAGTGACTTCGGCGACCACGCCAACCCTGGCGCAATTGCCGCTGAAGCAAGTGCAGATCGGCGATCTGGACGATCTGGAAACCCTGGCGCGGGAGCGGGACGCAGAACTGGTGATCGGCAGCTCTCATGCGCTGGACGCCGCCAACCGGCTGGCGGCGCCGCTGCTCCGCGCCGGTTATCCGCTCCACGACCAGTTTGGCGGTTATCAACGGGCCTGGATCGGCTATCGGGGCGCGCGACAGGCCTTGTTCGATCTGGCGAATGCGCTATTGAGCCACGCCGAACACGCGGTTGCGCCCTATCACTCTTTCTACTCCGGCAAGGCCGATGCGCGGCCAGAGGTGCGTCATGGCGCTACGCCGACATTTGCGGATTCTGGCCGGTGGCATTGAGGAACGGCGCATGACAACGCCCATGATAAAAGCCGCCTTCGCCACGAGCGACCGCCACCAGGTCGATGAGCATTTCGGCGCGGCCAGCGCGATGCTGATTTACGCCATCACTCCCGATCAGGCCACCGTGGTCGAATTTGCCCAGTTCGGCGATCTCGATCGGGATGGTCATGAAGACAAGCTGGCCGCCAAACTGGCGCTGTTGCAAGACTGTGCAGTGGTTTATTGCCAGGCGGTCGGCGGCTCGGCGATTCAGCAGTTGCTGGCGTTGGGCGTCCAGCCGATCCGGGTCGAAGCCCATACCGCTATTGCGCCGTTGATTGCCGATTTGCAAGCCGCCTTGCGCGGCGGTCATTCGCCCGCTTGGCTTAATCGCCTCATTCGCCGTCAGCGTCAGGGTGAGCACGCCAGCGCCCGGTTCGCGGCGATGGAAGCTGAAGGCTGGCAGGAATAAACGATTTTTTAATAACGCCCGGTTTGACCATGCGTCGGCGCCGGGTCATTCACACAAGCGAGGTAACACCGTATGGGTGCTGAACCCAATATCACCGGCCTTACTCGGGGGGGTACGCCCTGGATTCCCCTGTTCGTCACTGCATTGGACGAACAAAAATGCATTGGCTGCGGGCGCTGTTTCAAGGTCTGCCCGCGTGATGTGCTGACTATCGTGCAACGGGCGCTGGATGACGTGGATCTGGACGATGATGACGACGATGATGATGACGATGACAGCGACAATTCGTTTATGACCCTCTCGAATGCGCTGGACTGCATCGGCTGCGAAGCGTGCTCGCGAGTCTGCCCGAAGGCGTGCTTTACTCATGAGTCGTTGCCGGTAGCGGCATAAACTCTGCCTGATGGCAACCCCGCCCGTTGCGTATGACGGGCGGTTGTTAATGCCGATTTGATCCCTTGACCATTCGCGTCAGTCGCGGAACGCGTTGTTTTAGAGGCCGTACAAAAACGCCTCTCAGCCTCAGAAATAGACGTGCAGGCCCATTGCAAACTCCGTTGTTCCTTCCAGAATTTGCCATTCCATCCGCAGCGCCAGGTCGCGATCCAGCGCCAGATTCTGTTGCACCGTCGCTCGCAGCGCGGTCCCGGTTTCACCCAGGCGGTAATCCAGCCAGGTCGCGCCGGCCATGATCTTCCAGCCCACCGCCGGTTGCAGCAATGCCCCAACGGTTACCCCCGGCCCGGCCCGATAGCCGCTGGCGAAGGCGTCGCTGTAATCAACATCCAACCCCGGTAGCCCAAACCACACCGTTCGCCACGGCCAGCCGGTTTCCGCCGCCAGTCCCAGACCACCGCTGAGATTGAAGGCGGTGCGCGTCATATCATTGGGTTGCGGATACGGCTCCCATCCGGCGTGCAGCCGCCAGGCTGGACGTGGCGCCAGCGCATTGAGCGGCGGCAACGAGGTGATGTCGATCAAGGTCAGCCGGTCAAGTTGCAGACCGCCGTGGTTTGGCGTGTGGCGAACGACGAGGCTCAATAACTCGATCTGGGCGTCAGGCGTATAGCCGGCGTCCGGCTCCAGCAGATCGTGATAGCTGGCCCGCGCCGTCAATGCCACGAATTCCGCCCCGTCTTGCTGGCCGAAGCTGACGCCCAGCCGTCGCGACGCATGGCCGGTCTCCGGGCGGGTGGCGTAAGGTTCGAGACGGACCGGCGCGGCGGCGACCGGTAGCCGGTGGCGGGCGGTCAGCAACCGGTAAGCGAGTTCATCCGGCGGTGGATCGATGCCAGACGCAGTCTGGCCGGAATGTTGGCGTTGCCGTTCGTCGAGCGCCAGTTCCAGCAATAGCGCCTGTCGGGCGGGGGCCAGCCGGAGGAATTCCGGTTCAGTGGCGACTGCGGGATCATTGGGCAACCGCCAGGCCAATCGTCGTTCGGCGTCGGTCAGCGCTGCGTAACGGCGGTTGATGCGGGTGGCGCGGGCGGGCCGGGCAGTCGCCGTTTCCACCCGCCCTGGTTGCCGGATCAACCGGCGAATCGTATCGGCGGGCAGGGTCCAGAGCAGGAATTCATCGCTCAGCCGCAGGGCGGGATCAGCGGCTTCCAGCAGGGTTAACACTTGCCAGGCGCAGTTCTCGCGGAAAAAGTAGTAATCGAACTGGATGCCGCGCAATTCCCAGACGTGCTCCAGCAAGCGCTGCAACTGCGCCGGATTCAGATTCAACCGATATTCCCACAGATCGCGGCTTTCCAGATCGCTGTAGGTCCGCACCAACTGATAATAGGGCTGGACGCTGAACTGGCCGGTGAAGCCCCCGGCAATGCCGTCTACTGCATACATCAGAACATTGTGGTTGGCGTCGTCGGCGGCGTAATTGATCGTGTAGGCCAACAGCCGGGTCGCTTCCGTCTGGCCGCGTTGATCCAGGCGCAGCAAGGTATGACCGAACAGTGATGCGGGATTATTGAGATAGGCCGAGGCGAAGACCAGGGTTGCCGCTGTCGCGTTCAATTCATGGATCCAGTGCTGGAAACGGGCGCAGGGCTGCGGCGGCAGGCGGCGGTGATCAAAGGCCAGTTCAGCATGTAGCCAATGGTAGCGGGCGATGAAAGCGCATTGAGCGGGTTGCGGATCGCCGCCGACCGGATCGGGGCTGAAAAAAGCGGCCAGCGTCGCCGCCAGTTCGGCGTGCGGATCGGTCTTGCCACCGGGGGCGAGGAAGAAGCGCGAATCGTCGGCATCGCTGATCACGCCGTCGCCATTTGGAGCAGATCGGTAGTGCAGCAGGGTTTGCCACTCGCGCCGTTCCGCCAGGCCGGCGGCGGCGGCGCGGCGCGTCAACTCTGCGCGGTAGGCGGAATCAGCGCCGGCTTCCGCTGCGTTGGGCAGAAGGCTCAGGAACAGCAGAAAACCGGTCAGGCGGATCAGCGCGGCGATCAGCGGTGGTTCAATTCAAGGCCAGTCGTTGCCCGAAGCGCGGATCAATCCGTAATTCCTGGTTTAACGCCGTCAGCAGCTCTGCGGCGGTGGTGCGGTCTGTTGGAAACAGCACCGGGAATTTTTGCTGGGTGATGGCGAAAAAAGCCGGCTGGTCGCTGGAGGCGATCCCCATCAAGGTCGCCAGAGAACCAAGATATTCACCCTGGCCAGCGGCCATGTCGGTTTTCAGCCGTTCCAGGTTAACGCTAGCGAATGTAGTGATTTGCTGTTGGCGATTCAGGAAGCCGGCTTGCTCCGAACTGCCAGCGGCGCTGGAGCCGGAACTGGGATCTGTCACGATGGTGCAGGCGCCGACCGTCAGACCCAGCGCGACGATGAAAGCGGTGTTCAGTAATGGTTTCATTGGTCGATCCACGAGGTAGAAATTGGAGATTTAGATATTAAAGGCAATGGGTTATTGACGCACTACCCGATTTCGTCCCTCAGTCTTGGCTTGGTAGACTGCGTTGTCGGCCCGTTTTATCATCTGGATCAGGGAGTTCCCTAACTCGGTGGTGAATCCGATGCTGACGGTCAGTTTAGCCCGCTGCCCATCGGCGATTAGATCAATAGCGGCTACCTCAGCGCGGGTGTGCTCGAACACCGCCGCGATCTCCATTCCCGGCTGGATTGTAACCAGCCCTAGAAACTCTTCGCCGCCGTACCGCCCTAGCACGTCTGTGTTGCGCCAAGTCTGGCGAAGCGCAACGGCGATGGCTTTCAGCGCCTCGTCGCCGACCAGATGACCAAAACGGTCGTTGATTGACTTGAAATGGTCGACATCCACCATCGCCAGGGCTATCGCCAGATCACCATGTCGGGCTTGGGCGTATAGCGCTTCGCCCAGTTCAAGGGTATGACGCCGGTTTGCCAGTCCGGTGAGAAAATCCAAGGTCGCTGCCTGACGTAGTTGCCGCACATAATTGATCATGTTGGTGTTTTGTGTCACCCGACAGAACAATTCCTCGACCTGAAACGGCTTGGCGATGAAGTCATTGGCGCCGGTTTTGAGCAGCAGCGCCGACAGGCCAGGTTTGGCGACGTCCGACATGCCGATGACGACCAGATCTTCCCGTCGATATTGGCGGCGGATGGTTTCAATCAAAACCAGGCCGTCCATTTCCGGCATATTGACATCGGTGATCACCAGGCTGATGTCAGGGTGCGCGACCAGCAGATGCAACGCCTCCTTGCCGTTGCCGGCGGCAAAGGTCTGATAGCGGTAACTGTCGAGCAAGCCCTGAAGATAAGTTCGGACGCTGCGGGAGTCATCGACTACCAGCACCTTAATGTGGCAGTTTTCCCACAGGCGGTTAACGACGTGCGCCACATGCTCAATCTCGCTGAGATTGCGCTTGACGAAGTAATCGACCACCCGCTTGTCAAGCATAATCTGGCGTTGGGCAGCGTCGATGGAACCGGTCAGCACTACAACGGGAATTCCGCACTGCTGGACCAAATCCACGACTTCGCCGTTCGGAGCATCGGGCAAGTGAAGGTCCAGCACGGCGCAAAAGAATCGCTCCGACTTGGCGGCAAGCTGTGCTCGCGCCTCGGCCAGGCAACTCGCACAGACCACCTTCAGCCCATATAAATCATTGAGGTAGGAACTGAGCAAGCCTTGCAAAGCTCGACTGTCTTCCACGACCAGCACGGTGCCGGTTGCGCTGTCGCCGCACGGTTTCATCGGGGGACCGTCATGGATCATCGCTGGAAAAAGCCAATCAACCGCTGTAGTTCCGAAGTTTGATCATTAATCGTCTGGCTGGCGGCGGCGGCCTCGGCAACCAATCCCGCGTTTTTCTGCGTGACCTGATCCATCTGGGTGATCGCTTTGTTGACCTGGTCGATGCCGCTGGCTTGCTCGCGGGCGGCGGCGGTAATTTCAGCGACGATGTCGCTGACTTTTTTTACCGCCATCAGAATTTCCTTCAAAGTTTGCCCGGATTGCTCGACCAGTTTGCCGCCATCACTGACTTTGGTCACGCTATCCGTGATGAGCACTTTGATCTCCTTGGCAGCGTCAGCGCTGCGCTGGGCCAGCTTTCGAACCTCCCCGGCGACCACCGCAAAACCCCGGCCCTGTTCCCCGGCTCGCGCCGCTTCTACTGCCGCATTCAGCGCCAACAGGTTAGTCTGGAAAGCAATTTCGTCGATTACGCCGATAATGTCGGCAATCTTGCGGCTGCTCTGGTGAATCGCCGCCATCGCCGTGACCGCCTGGTCGACGATTTTTCCGCCTTCCTCGGCCTGGACGCGCGCCGCACCGGCTAATTGGTTGGCCTGCCCGGCGTTATCTGCGCTATTTTTAACCGTTGCTGTGAGCTGCTCCATGCTGGCGGCGGTTTCTTCCAGCGCGGAAGCCTGCTCTTCGGTACGCTGGCTCAGATCGGCGCTTTGCTGGGCAATGGCCTCCGCCTCGATGCTGACCTGATCGGTCGTTTCAATCACGCTGCCAACAATCGAGCGTAATTCCAGAATCATGGTCCGCATGGCCGTCTGCACCCGGGCTGTTTCATCGCGCCCGATGACGATCACGTCCTCGCTCAAATCACCGTGCGCCACCTTTTCCGCCGTCGTCACCATCCGGTTCAGGGGATTGACGATGCTACTGGCCAGCCATAACCCGAACACCCCCAGCACCACCAGCAGCGCCAGGGTGCTCTCGCCCATGCGCAAGGCGGCTTGGTGGAATTCGGTATCGATGTCATCAGTGTAAACGCCGGTACCGAGGATCCAGCCCCAGGGCTTGAATTCCTTGATATACGAGAGTTTGGGCGCTGGTTGAGCTGCGCCCGGCTTCGGCCATACATAAGGTAGAAATCCTGCCCCCGCCCGTTTGATAATGTCCGCCATTTCAACAAACAGCAGCTTGCCGGTGGGATCCTTAAAACCGCGCATATCTTGGCCGTCCAGCTCTGGCTTGATGGGATGCATGACCATGCGCGGCGTGGCGTCGTTGATCCAGAAATAATTGTCCTTGTCGTAGCGCAATGCCTTGATGTTGGCCAAGGCGGCTTTTTGCGCTTCGGCTTCACTCATCGCGCCGCTCGTCGCCAGGACATGAAACCGATCCACGATGCTCAGCGCGGTTTCGACCAGAAACTCCAACTGGCTTTTCCGATCACTCACCATCTGATTTTTGAACTCATAGAGATAAACTACAGTGCCAAATCCGATGGCGGCAAAGGTCAACCCGAGCATCAGCCAGATGCGGGTCGCGATTTTGATTCGGGCTAGTATCGTTTCATGCTTCATCATGCTGTTCCCTTAATAACCGAGTTTTTGACCATCAGCAAAACGCGGCGCTTGGTAGTAAACCGATCGAACTCCCCTCCCCATTGTTCACAGGCTCTTCGACCGATCAACGTGGCGAAGAGTCAGGGTGAACGGATGGACGGGCGAGAGTCCTGACTTTTTAAGTGTAGATGGTTTAGCGTAACTACCAACGTATCCCCCCGAAGCGCCATGACGGTACTCTCGATTTGGAAGGGTGGATGGGATATTGATCGGGAAAGAATCAGACGGGCGGGATGAGGGAACGACGGATCACCGGGTGGATTCACGAGGAGGCGGTGAACCCGACAGCGGTTATGGGGTGGTCGGGGTGGGGGGCATCCACGCCCCCCCGGCGAAGGTGTCGCGGATCGCGGTGAAGGCGTTGACCGCCAATAAATTTCAGTTCCCGCAAGTGGTGGGCATTGCACAGGGCATGGATGCCATCGGTGTAGGCAAAAGACGATTTCCAGCGATCATGCATCCCCCGTCCGGTAAACCCCGGCAGCGACCCGTTGCCCGGTCAAGTCCTCAATGATCTGGGCGGTTCGCGCGACCGGGATAAAATGCGCGGTCTGGAAGTAGGTCGCCCAGGTTTTGAACCCCGTCCCGTATTGCACCGAACCGGCTACCCCCACCGGAAAGACGCCCCGGTTCTCGGTACCACAGCCCGGACAGGTCTTGTCTCCACCCGATGGGCCGTCACTTCAATGCGGATCGCGGGAATATCGAACACCTGCCGTTCTTC
>JAJHPN010000015.1 GCA_020890855.1 Candidatus Contendibacter sp.
GGCGCATCGGTCATGAGTGAAGCGCGGGAGCAGATTCTGGCGACGATCCGGCGGGGGCTGAAACGCGGCCCGCTGCAAGGGGCGCGACGAGCGGAACTCGAAGCGCGGCTGGCGCAGCCGTCGCGTCATCTCATTCCGGCACGGGCGCAAGGATCGCATCCGGAGCAAGTCGCGCTGTTTGTCAAGATGGCCGAATACGCGCTGGCGACAGTCGATCAAGTGGCTACCGGGCAGGCGATACCGGCAACGGTGACTGCGTTTCTGGCGCGAGAGAATTTGCCGACGGATCTGGCGATGGCTCCGGATGCTGAATTAGCGGCGTTGCCGTGGGCGGATCAACCGACGTTGCGAGTTGAACGGCGAGCGGCGCGGGATGGCGATAAAGTGAGCATTACGATCGCATTCGCCGGGATTGCCGAAACCGGCACGTTGCTGCTGCGCTCCGGCCCAGACGGGCCGACTACGCTGAACTTTATGGCCGATACGCATATCGTTCTGTTACCCGCCAAGCGGATTGTCGGCAGCTACGAAGATGGCTGGGATCTGCTGCGGGCGACCGGCGAGACGATGCCGCGCACGATCAACTACATTACCGGGCCTTCGCGCAGTGGCGACATTGAACAGACCATGCAGATCGGCGCTCATGGGCCATTGCGGCTGCATATTGTGATCATTGGGTCATAGTGGCGAGCGCTTCCAAACCCCGTTTAGCTTCAAGGAACCCCGTATTTATGCTTGAAACCCTGCGTCGCATCGTTCAGCAGGTCAGCGCCGCGCCAGATTTGCCCAGTGCCCTGGCGATCACCGTCAACCAGATTCGGGATGCGATGCACGTCGCCGCCTGCACCGTGTATCTGGCCGATGAAGACAATCGGGAACTGGTGCTGATGGCGACGGCCGGCCTTAATCCGCAGGCGGTCGGACAGGTGCGGCTCAATCGCCGCCAGGGTCTGGTCGGTCTGGTGGCCGAACGGCAGGAACCGCTGAATCTGGAGGACGCGCCGCGCCACCCACGCTTTCACCTGATCAGCAACATTGGCGAAGAGGATTATCACGCCCTGCTGGGAGCGCCGCTGATCCAGTATCGCCGGGTGCTGGGCGTGCTGCTGGTTCAGCACACCACGATCCGCCGCTTCGCGTCTGAGGAGGTGGATTTTCTGGTCACGGTCGCCGCGCAACTGGCCAGTATTCTCAATCACGCCATTCTCAGCGGCGCGACTCAGGAATTGCTCAATCCGCTGGTCGGCGGCGCCCGCGCCCTGCAAGGCGTTGCTGGCGCGCCGGGCGTCGTGATCGGCGTGGTCACCATTCCCCACCTGATGGCCGACCTGAGCGATGTGCCGGACCGCCCGGCGCTCAATCCTGCGGCTGAAGAGGCCTCGTTCCTGGCCGCCATCGCCACCGTTGAACAGGAATTACGCGAGGCCAGCGACCGGTTGGCGCCGCACTTGCCGCCCACCGAACAGGCGCTGTTCACCGTCTACCGGATGATGTTGGGCAGCGACAGTTTGCTTGGCGAGACCTGCGCCCGTATCCAGGCCGGTCACTGGGCGCCGGCCGCCTGGCGCGACGCGGTGATGGCTCGGGTGCGGCTGCTGGAACAGGCTGAAGATCCTTATCTGAGCGCCCGCGCCGAGGATATCCACGATCTGGGTCGGCGCGTGTTGAATCACTTGCGCGCCGACCCGGCCCAACCGATCGATGATCTGACCGGGGAGCGCTGTGTGCTGGTGGCGGAAGAGATGAGCGTGGCGCATCTGGCGGCGCTCCCGCCGGAGCGGCTGGCCGCCATTGTCTGTCTGCGGGGTTCGGCCCTGTCCCATGTCGCGCTGCTAGCGCGGGCGATGGGCATTCCGGCGGTCATGGGGTTGGGCGACCGGCCGCTGGGCCGCTTTGAGGGCAGCGCGATCATCGTCGATGGCTATCAGGGCCGGGTCTACCTGAATCCCGATCTAGCGTTGCGGGCGGAGTACCAGCAACTGATCACCACGGAGGCCGAACTATCCGCTGGGTTGCAGGATTTGCGCACACTGCCGGCGACTACCCAGGACGGTCACCACATTCCGCTGTACGCCAAGGCTGGACTATTGACCGACATCGCCGCCGCCCGCGACTGCGGGGCCGAAGGCATCGGCCTGTACCGCACCGAATTCGCCTTCATGGTGCGCGAATCGTTCCCCAGCGAGGAGGAGCAATACCGGGCTTACCGGCAGATGCTGGCGGCCTTCGCCCCGCAGCCGGTGGTGATGCGGACGTTGGATATTGGCGGCGACAAGACGCTGCCCTATTTCCCTATCCGTGAAAACAATCCCTTTCTGGGCTGGCGCGGGATGCGTTTCACCCTCGATCACCCGGATATTTTTCTGACCCAGTTGCGGGCGATGTTGCGAGCCAATGCGGAATGGAACAACCTGCAACTGCTGTTTCCGATGATCACCACTGTCGAGGAAGTTAATGAGGCGTTGCGCCTGCTGGAGCAGGCGCATGAGGAGTTGCAGGAAGACGGCTGGCCGACGGCGCGGCCGACGGTTGGGGTGATGATCGAAGTGCCCTCTGCGGCCTGGCAGGCCGGGCAACTGGCGCGGCGCGTGGATTTTCTATCGGTCGGCACCAACGATCTGACCCAGTATCTACTGGCGGTGGATCGCGACAACGCCCGGGTAGCGGGGCTGTATGACAACCTGCATCCGGCGCTGCTGAAAACGGTGGCGCACATTATCGAGCAGGGGCGAGTGACCGGGCGACCGGTGAACCTGTGCGGGGAAATGGCGGCGGATCCGGGCGCGGCGTTGCTGCTGCTGGGAATGGGGGTCGACAGTTTGAGCGCCGGCCCCGCCAGCGTGCCCCGGGTCAAATGGGCGATCCGGAGCGTGACGCTGGCGCAAGCCCGTGATTTGGCCGCCCAGGCGCTGGAGCTGGACACTGCCCGCCAAGTGCGCCGCCTGCTCGATGACGCCCTGCGCCAGGCCGGACTGGGTGAGATCGTCCATGACCGGGATTGAGCGGCATCCAAAACGCAAAACCCCGCATCTGCCGGCAGATGCGGGGTTGATCCGTTGAGCGATTAGCTTTCAGGCGACGCCGGGAACGGCGACCGCCATTCCCGGCCCTGAGTCACGCTTCAATCGTGATTCGGCGGGGCTGCGCCGTTTCCCGTTTCGGGACGAGCACCTCCAGCACCCCATCCCGGCACTTGGCGGACACCTTCTCGGCATCGACGGCGTCCGGCAACGAGAACCGCCGCAGGAAGGTGCCGCGCACCCGCTCCACCCGCCGATAGCTCTCGGTTTCCTCCTTCTGCTCAATGGCCCGCTGGCCTTTGAGGGTCAATACGCCATTTTCCAGCGAGATGTCGATATCCTTAACTTCGACCCCCGGCAGATCGGCGTGAATGACGAACTGGCTCGGCTCTTCCTTGATGTCCACTGCCGGCGCCCAGTCCGCCAGACTATGGCCGGTTTCCTCATCGCCGAACCGGCTGGTGTCCAGCAGACGATTCACTTCACGCTGGAATTGGCTCAACAGGTTAAAAGGTTCATAACGCATCAGGGTCATGACTGCTCTCCTCATGTCAGGTATTGCGGCGTTTGTGCAAACGCCTTTGAGATATCCAACAAATAGGGGCTGGCCGCTGATTTTCAAGCCCCCCGCTAGAGCAGTTTTTGCGCTAAGCTGCTCAAAGCCTTGACCTTCCCCTTCACTTCTGGAAGCATCCGATGACTGCCGCCGCCCTCTTTATCTGCCACGCTGTTCCCGATGCGGCGTTCGCCGAGGATTTAGCCGTGGCGCTGGAAACCTTCCGCCTCGGCGTCTGGCGAGATCAGCGCAAGCAGCGCGGCAGTGAGCGACTGGCGCCTGACGTGCGCTGGGCGATAGAACAGGCCCGACAGGTTATCGTCGTGCTGGGCCTCAATAGCGGCGAACCCGCCTGGTTGCGCCGGGAAATCGAAGTCGCACAGAACGTGGAGCGGCGGGGAACCGGGGCCTACCGGGTAATCCCGCTGCTGTTGCCAGGGGTGGACGATGCGGCGCTGGCGGCGTGGTTCAGCTCACCACCGCGCAGCGCCCCGATCCGGTTAAGCAGCGGCGGACTCGGCGCAGCGCTGCCGGATTTGCTGGCCGCGCTGGGCGAACCGCCGCCGGCAGAAGCCGCTTCCGGGCGAAATCCGACGCCACCGACAGACCTGGAGCTGAGCTTCAGGCGTGACCCCGCGCTGCCTGCCGGGCGCTGGCGGATGACCATCCGCCTGAACCGCCGCCCTGGACCGAAGCCGCCCGCCGCCACTGTGGTCATCGGCCCACTGCCGCCGCCGCCCGCCGCCCGCATTCTTCATGGCTATTGGCAAGACCTGCCGCGCTGGCCTACCGATGCGGTTCGGCAGGTCGCCCGGCAAACCGACGCCTGGCTGGTGGTCTGGGGCCAGACTCTGTATCGGACCACGCTCGCTGCGCCAGAGGCGCAAACCCTGATCGCGGCCTGGCGCAAGGAAGCGCTGGACCTGAGCGAGCGCCGGTTGACGATCCAGATCGAGACAGACGATCCGGATAGCGCGGCGGTGATCGATCTGCCTTGGGAACTGCTGCGCGACGAGGCGGATTTTCTGATCCAGGGCAAGTCGCCCGCGCAATTACAGCGCCGACTGTCCGGCGGCGGCGATCCGTTTCCGCCGGCGCCGGCGCCGCTGCGGATCCTGACCATCAGCCCGCGTCCCGATACCGAACCAACCGGCCACGCCGACTACCGGCGTAGCGCCTTGCCGCTGTTTGCGGCGCTGGACAGTCTGGGCGGCCTGGCGGAGGCGACTGTGTTGACGCCGCCAGGCCTGGCGGCGCTGGAAAAACAGTTGAACGACGCTTGGGCGGGCGGGCGGCCATTGACGGTTCTGTATCTGGATGGCTACCTGCGCCAGGATGCTGACGGCGACCTCCGCTTCGGATTCGAGGCGCCCGGCGTCCCTGGCGCTTCTGCCTGTCGCGACGCCCATTTTGTCGCCGGTCCGGCGCTGGCGGAGCTGCTGGCGACCTACCATCTGCGTCTGGTTGTGCTCACCGGAGTTGGGCGCGCGGCCGTCAAACTGGCCGCCATCCTGCTTAAGGCGGGCATTCCTGGGGTGCTGACCGTCCATCCTGACGCCGCGGTGGAAACCCTGCGCCGGTTCTGGACCGCGTTCTACGAGGAACTGCTGCGGGGCGCGCGGCTTGCCCAGGCGTTGTTTGCGGGTCAGCGCCGACTGGCTGGCGATGGCTACCGGGCGCCGGGGCTGGGTGGCGGCGGCATCCATCTTCTTGATGGCTTTGTCTGCAAACTGTACCTGGGGCAACACGATCCGCGCCTGGTGGTGCGTCCGCCGCTGGAATTGTGGCGACGGCTGGCTGGACAGCCGCACTCTGGATCGCTCGGCGGGCTACCCGAACTGCCCGCTACCGGCTTCATCGGCCACAGCCGCGATCTCCTCAGCCTGGAGCGGCTGCTGGAAGACCGAAGCACCGTATTTCTGCGCGGCGCGGGCGGCAGCGGCAAAACGGCGGCGGCGGCGGCGCTGGGCCGCTGGCTGGCGGGTTGTGGGCGGTTTTACCGCGTAGCCTACGTTGACGGCAGCGATGCCGGAAATCTGCATACGCTGCTGGAAAGCCTGGGTCGGCAACTGCTTCCTGATGGCGGCCACTGGTCCGTTGATCGTTACCCAACCGCCTGGCAGGCGCTCGACGATCTCCGGCAGACGCTGCGAACCCAAGCGACCCTGATCGTGCTGGATCAGCTGGAGCAGTGGCCCTCGGAGCATGATGAACTGTTCGACCAGTTCTGGAAGCAATGGCTGGATGACTGGCCGGGTCTGCGGTTGTTGGGGCTGGGTCGTTTGGGTCCGCCGCCCTTTGCCCGGCCCTGGACCGAAATAAAACTGGGTTCTCTCGACGAAAGCGATGCGATCACCCTGCTCAGTCAAACGCTGCTGGCGGCCCGGGAGACCCCGCCGGTCGCCGACAGTAGCGCAGGGTTTCGCCCGTTGCGCGAGCTGGCTGTCCTGGCGGGCGGTCATCCCGGCGCTTTACGCCGCGTGGCCCATGAGGTCGGCGAGCGCGGCGTGGAAGCGGCCTTGGCGCTGCTGCGGCGACTGCACAGTGAACTGCTGCGCCAACACGGCGACGATTCACAATGGCCCTTGTATCTGAGCCTGGAACTGACCTTGCGCCAGTTGCCGGAGAGCGACCGGGGACCGCTGGCGGTGCTGGCGTTTTTCCGGCAAGGCGCTAACCGGCTGGCCTTGAGCTATGCCCTGGCGATGGATGCGCCCGCCATCAACGCCCTGGTCGACCGGCTTATCGGACTGGGACTGGTGGAAGACCAGGGTTATGGCCATCTGCGCTTCGATCCGGCGCTGGCTCATCATCTGAGCAAAGCCCTGGACGCCAGCCAGCAAGCGGTCTGGCGGGAGCGCTGGCGCACCGGGATGACCCGGTTTCTGGCGGTGATTTACCCGCAGTACTTTAAGGACGGCGCGCGCACCACCCGATTATTGCGGCTGGAATGGCCCAATTTGCTGGCTTTGCTGCGCGACGCCCAGCAAAGCGCCGCCCCGGAGGCCTTGGCCCGGTTGGCCGGACAACTGGAGCAACTGCTGGTCGGACTGGGCATCCCCGCCGCCTTGGCTGAAGTGGTGGCTGCCCGCGAACGGGCCGGACAGGCGTTATTGGAGTGGAGCCGCGGCCGCTTCGAGACCGAACGGTTGCGGATCGAACGGTTGCGTGACGCCGGATCGCTGGAAGACGCGCTGCAATCCGCCCGACAATTGCAGTTTCGGGCGCAGGTGGCGGGCGCTGACGCCTATTCCGGCGCCGCTTATGACCTGGCCCGGATCGGATTTGAACTGGGCAAGTTGCTCAAGCTGGCCGGGGCCGCCGAACCGGCAGTGCGAGAACTGGAGGCGGCCCGGAGCCAGTTCCAGACGCTGGCCGAGGCCGGCAACGCCAGCGCCGGGCGGATGGCGGCGGTGGCCGGGGCGGAAATCGGCGACTGCCTGAGCTATCTGCGGCGGTTGCAGGAGGCGGCGTCCGCTTATGAAGTCGCCCTGGCTCAGGCCGAACCAAATGCGATCAGTCCAGCGATTGCGGCCAACCAGATGCAACTGGGTCTGGTGCGGCAGCGCCAGGGCTGCTACACCGAAGCGGCGCTGCTGTATGAGGCGGCCCGGCGCGCCTTTGAAAAACTGGGCGAGCCGGAAGGCGCCGCCCAAGCCTGGCGGCAGCTTGGCCTGGCTCGCAAGCTGGACGGGCGAATGGAAGCGGCGCTGACGGCCTGCCAGCAGGCGCTGTACCTGTATGAACAGCAGCGTAACCGCAATGGGGTCGCCGAAGTGCTGGGCGAACTGGGCCATCTGCATCAGGTGCTCAATCAACTGGAAGAATCGGTGCTGGCCTATCGGCGGATGGCCGAACTCTATCGGCAAATGGGCGATGGCCGCGGCGAGGAAACCAGCCGCAACCGCTTGGCCAATGTGCTGATTCAATTGCGGCGACCGGATGAAGCCCGGCAGGAACTGTACCGGGCCAGCGAGTGCAACTTGCCGGAAAGCCCCACCGCCCGCAACTGGGCGATCCGACGCGGCCTGCGCGACGTCGGTCAGACGGTCGAAAATCCCAGTGTGGCCGATCAGGCGCGGCAGCAGGCGATTCAGAAATATCTGGCGTATCGGCGGGTCGGCGGCGAAAACGCCAACGCCGGGGCCAAGTTGTGCACCCAGATCAGCCAGGCGATCCGCGCCGGCGACACCGAGGCGATGACGGCCAAACTGGCCCAGATTATGGCCAGTCCCAATGTTCCTGCTGATGGCAAGTTATTGATCAAAAAGCTCCAGGCGATTCTGGCCGGTGAACGCAACCTGGCGCTGGCGGTAGACTCCAATCTGCACTACCAATACGCAGTGGAAATCCAATTATTGCTGGAGGAACTGGCCCGGTCCGGGCACAGTTAAAAAATCCGGCTAGAATCATCCCGATTCAATGGGAAACCGGCCTTTCGCTCGCCGTCACTCCCACGTCAGCGGGAATCCGGTAACTCACTACTAAATATTCATTCCCGCTTTCGCGGGCATGACGAACTCAAGGGCTTAACGAAAGTTCTGAACTTGGAAAATGACTACAGACACTTGTTATGGAGCGATGACATGCAAATTAACCAGATCACCCTGGCCGGAACCCTGTTTGGCGCCGTGTTGGCGACAGCGGGATTGACCGGGCTACCGGCTCAGGACGCTCAGGCCCGTCCCCGCTATGAAACCTGCCAGTCGCGCTACGACCGCTACCAATATTGCCGCACCGACACCCGGGGCGGAGTGCGGTTACAACGGCAGTTAAGCAAATCAGACTGTATCCAGAACCAGACCTGGGGTTATGACCGGAATGGGATTTGGGTGAACGGCGGCTGTCGCGCTGAATTCGCTATCGGCGACGATGGTGGTGGTTATGGCCGGGATCGGGACCACAATGGCGACCGTGATCGCGATTATGACCGGGGTGACCGCGATTATGACCGGAGTAACCGTGATTATGACCGGGGTGACCGCGACCGGTATGGCGAGCGCAATAGCGGTGTTAGTCGGCGCTTCATCTGTGATGCCCAGGGTTCCGGCTACCGGTTGTGCCGGGCGGATACCCAGAGCGGGGTACGTATGATCCGGCAATTGAGTAAGACGCCCTGTCGGCAAAACCAGACCTGGGGTTACGACCGGGGCGGCGTGTGGGTGAATGGCGGTTGCCGCGCCGAGTTTGAAGTGCGCTGAGGCTTGCCGGCTGCCGCCATGACCGATTTTACCCCTGCTCTCGGTTTCGCCACCCGCGCCATTCACGCCGGCCAGTCGCCTGATCCGACGACCGGGGCGGTGGTGACGCCCATCTACGCGACCTCGACCTATGTCCAGTCCAGTCCGGGCGTTCATCAGGGTTTTGAGTATTCACGCAGCCAGAATCCGACCCGTTTCGCCTATGAGCGCTGCGTGGCGGATCTGGAAGGCGGCGTCGCCGGCTTCGCCTTTGCGTCCGGGCTGGCGGCCACGTCGACCGTGCTGGAATTGCTCGACAGTGGCGATCACGTCGTGGCGCTGGATGATCTTTATGGCGGGACCCGCCGGCTGTTCGAGCAGGTGCGACGGCGCAGCGCCGGGTTGAATTTCGCCTATTCCGACTTGCGCGACCGGGCGGCGCTGGAGCGGGTATTGACGCCGCAAACCCGGCTGATCTGGGTGGAGACCCCCAGTAATCCGCTGTTAAAGCTGGTGGATTTGCCGATGATCGCCGCCGTCGCCCGGGAACGCGGCATTCTGGCCGTAGCCGACAACACCTTCGCTACGCCCTGGGCGCAACGCCCATTGGCCGATGGCTTCGACCTGGTGATTCATTCCGCCACCAAGTATCTCAACGGCCATTCCGATCTGATCGGCGGGATGGCCGTGTGCCGGGAAGCGGCGCTGGCGGAACGGCTCGGCTATCTGCAAAACGCCATTGGCGCGATTGCCAGTCCCTTCGACAGCTTTCTGGCCTTGCGCGGTCTGAAAACCCTGGCGCTGCGCATGGAGCGGCACAGCGCCAATGCCCTCCAGATCGCCGCCTGGCTGGAGCAGCACCCGAAAATTGCGCGGGTGATCTATCCCGGTCTGCCCAGCCACCCCCAGCACGAACTGGCGCGGCGGCAGATGGGTGGTCGCTTCGGAGGCATGATCGGGGCGGTGGTGCGCGGCGATCTCGCGGAAGTCACCCGGTTTCTGACCCGCTGCCGGGTGTTCACGCTGGCTGAGAGCCTGGGCGGAGTGGAAAGCCTGATCGAGCATCCGGCGATCATGACTCACGCCTCGGTGCCGCCGGCAGTGCGCCGGGAACTGGGGATTGATGACGGGCTGGTGCGGCTGTCGGTAGGGATTGAGGATGTGGCGGACCTGATCGCTGATCTGGCGCAGGCGCTGGACTGACGCCGTTTTCTGATCAACCTGATGTTTTTTT
>JAJHPN010000268.1 GCA_020890855.1 Candidatus Contendibacter sp.
TCCACAAACGCCGCCGCGATCAACCGGGCGCAAATGAAGGCCGGATTGCCCCACAGATAGGCGTCGGCGTTGCGCCCGCCCGGCATCTCTTCAAAGGCGATCTGTTCAAGCGGATCGGTCTTGCGCCCGTAAGGCAGGCGCACCAGCACCCTCGGCAGGGCCAGACCGATCCAGGGCGCAACTGCACAGCGCCGCAGCGCCTGCCAGTGCTGCTCAGTTCCGGCAGGCAATGGCCGCCATTGCGCCGGATCGGCCAGCGCCTCTGCGGAATCGCACCCCAGCAGTTCCGGGGCCGCCGCCGCCAGAAATGGCCCACCGGCGTGAGCAGCCAGTGAACCCAGCATCGCCAGCAGCGCAATGTCTTCCGGTCCGGCCCCAAACCGGTAGTCGCCAATCAGCGCCGCCCAGGGTTCGCCATCGGGCATCTGGACGCCGCGCTCAATCAGTAACTGATAAAGCCCCGTCGCCTTGGGATCGCCGCCGGCCGCCCGCAAATCGGCCAGCAATTCCTGCCGGGTCACATCCAGCAGGAAAATCCGTACTGCGTCGCCATCAAGGTTGCCGACCAGATCGTGAACGCTGCGCCAGGTTGCTTCCAGCGCCTGAAACGCCGGCTGATGCAGAATGGCCCGCAACTGATCGCCGATTGCGGCGTCCACCGCCGCCACCCAGGCCGGCTGGCGCGGATCGGTTCGCACAATATGCGGCTGCACGACGCTTTGCAGCAGGTTTTGAATCGCGGCGGCGCCCGAACCAGCCGGCCGCACTGGCGGAGCTGTGGACGCTTTGCCCAACAGCCGTCCGAGCAAGTCCGCCTCATTCTCGCCCGTCGCCGCTGGGTCAATTTGAACCGGTTCAGCCGCAGGCAACGGGGCCAATTCAGCGACCGCCTGGGTAAAGCTGGCTGGATTGAGCAGTTGGGCGCGGCTGCGGCGCAACGCCTGAAACAACGCCAGACGCTCATAGAGCGCATCGGGATGGAAGTCATCCAACTGCCTGAAGCCGATTGTAATCGCCTCGCGGGTTGCCCCTATCGGCAACCGCAAGGCGGGCGCCAGCCGGGCCATGATCGCATTCAGGTTATCGACATCCACCATCAGCGTCGGCCGGTCGGTCAGGGTTGGCGAAACCGTGGGCGCCTCCCGGTCAGTGCGACCGCTGAAATCGGCCATCACCAGCAGGCGCATCGGCGTATCGGCATCCCAACGGGCCGGGTTCGCAACAGACTTGGGCAGGTTGACCTGGAATTCCATTCGGGCTGGCATGGTACTTGATCTCCGAAAATGGGCGACCCTCAAAGTCTAGTCTGAACTTGGCTGATTCGGGCAGCCGGCTTCTGGGCCAGGATTTGCTGCTAAACTTTCAGGCAATCACGTTACTCACCACCACGGTTTATGGAGGCTGGCTATGTCCGCCATTACTGTCACCCAAAAACACCGGATGATCGCAGTCAACACGCCCTTGGGCGAGGATGTCCTGGTCTTTGGGCGGATGACAGCGACCGAGCAACTAGGCCGGCTGTTCGAGTTTGATTTGGAGCTGTTCAGCGAAAGGAATGATATCGGCCCGGATGATGTGCTGGGCAAGAACATGACGGTCCGGCTGGAATTGCCGCATGGCATCCGCTATTTCAACGGTTTCGTCACCCGCTTCGTTCATATCGACACCTACAGCCAGCGCTACGGCGCCTATCGGGCCACCCTGAGTCCCTGGCTGTGGTTTTTAACCCGCACGGCCGATTGCCGGATTTTTCAGAAAAAGACCGTGCCCGTCATCATCAAGGAAATTTTCAGCGAACACGGCTTTTCCAATGTCGTCAAGGATTCCCTGAGCGGCAGCTATGGAGAATGGGAATACTGCGTTCAATACCGCGAGACCGATTTCAATTTTGTCAGCCGGTTGATGGAGCAGGAAGGCATCTACTATTACTTCACCCACGAAAACGGCAAGCATTTCCTGGTGCTGGCCGATGCCGACAGCTCCCACAACACCTTCCCCGATTACGAACAGGTGCCTTATTTTCCGCCGGATGTCCACGACCACCGTGAACGGGATCACCTGTTTGAATGGATCACGGTCCAGCAGGTGCAACCGGGGGCTTACGCCCTCAACGATTTTGATTTCAAGGTCCCGCGCAAAGACCTCAAGGCGGTGCTGAAACAGCCCAAGAGCCACGAGATGGCCGATTTCGAGATGTACGATTACCCAGGCGAATACATCGAGCCGAGCGATGGTACTAACTACTCCAAGATTCGCTTGCAGGAGTTGCAGGCCCAGTACGATATTGCGCATGGGCGCGGCAACGCCGCTGGTCTGGCGACCGGCTATCTGTTCACCCTGACCCAGTGTCCGCGCGAAGATCAAAACCGCAAATACCTGATCATTTCCGCAGTCCACCGGCTTGAATCCGATGACTACGAATCGGTCGCCGGAGCAGAAGGCTCCGGCAAACCGTATCGGGGCGATATCTCCG
>JAJHPN010000135.1 GCA_020890855.1 Candidatus Contendibacter sp.
TGATCAGCCACCGAATAAGCCTTATCCAGCAGCAGTCCCAGCGTATGGGAGTCCACATTCTGCCGAGCCAAGTCGAGCAGATGCTTGAGATAAAGCTGAAAAGTGGAACTGACGATATCGCGGGTGAACGACAGTAATCCTTTCTCGCGAGGCTTTGCGTCACCAAGAAAAGGAACGATGTGTGGATTGGTCTGACTGACGATGTAGTGGTTAACGTTGTGCATCCGCGCTACCCGCAGCATCGGCAAATCGCTGTTCAAAGTGCCATCCACCCACTTATCGCCGGGCATATAAGGAACGGTGACGCCGTTGAAGTCCCGCGCCTCCAGCATCACCGCTGGAAACACGCCCGGGATGGCGCAAGACGCCAGCGTCGCCCGGCGAATCAGCACATTTGGAGCGCTCAGATAGTTCAACAACCGCGAATGCTGGTGCGCCCGGGCCGGCGAAACCGGAATGCTGACGATCCGCCCGGTGCGATCAAAGGCTTCCTCAAAGGTCAGCGCATGGACGTTATGCTCAATGCAGCGCTCCAGCTGCCGACTGTCCATCAAGGTGCTGCCCTTGAGCAGGCTCTTTAAGCCTAGACTACGCCACGCCTCTACGGTAAACAGGGCCGGGTCAAACACCCGCGCTAATTCGGCATCGGTATGAGTGCCCAGGGTTGCCGCTACGATGGAGCCGGAACTGGAGCCGGAGACGACGCGCGGCAACAAACCTTCCGACCACAGCGCCTTGATCACGCCCAAATGGAACAGACCCAAAGTGGCGCCGCCGCTTAACATCAGCGCCGACCGGCCAAAACTCTGCGCGGTGCGTTCAAAAAACCGCAACTTGTCGGCCAAAGGAAAAACCGGCGTTTCGTATTCACAGAGATAATCCAGCGCGGCTGCGATCTCATCGAGATAATCCGTCAACAACCGCTTGGTTCCGAATCGGCATCCCGTATACAGCGCCGGATTAGCGATGTTGCCAAGATTGCCATGCAAGCCTTCATGCAGACAAAACACCAGCCGGGCCACCTCGCCATGGCGGCGTAGTTCGCGCAATTCCACCAATCGTTCCTGTATTAGCCGGTAATCATAATCCGGCGATTCGGCCTGCTCTTTCCAGTCGGCCGCGCCAGTCACCTGGTCATGGTCCTGCGCCGCCTCGCTCCAAGCGGCGTAATCCAGCGCCTGGGCTAACGCATCTTCGCAACGTCTCAGGGCTTTTTTATTGGCGTTCATGGTGTTGTCATCGCAACGGCTGGGAGTGGAAAAATGAACCGGATCGTTTGTTAATCTCGATTTCACCTAACCAAAAGTCGCGCTGAATGTCATGTCAAAACCGGTTCACTTTGGCATGATTGTCTGGTTTCCCCCAACTGCGAGCGCGCTCCCGCCATGCCTTCTTCGTCCCCGGTCCGCTTCGTACGGCATCATCCGCTGGTTTTCGCCGGGCGGATGCTGCGCCAATTTCAAGCCAACCAGGGTTTTCTGCTGGCCGGAGCCATCGCCTACTACGCGCTGCTGGCTCTGGTTCCGCTGGTTATCCTCCTGCTGGTCGCGCTGTCGCAGGTGGTCAACGAAGCGCAACTGCTTGCCCTGCTGCATCACTATCTGGAGCAACTGGTTCCCGGGGAGTCGGAGCTGATTCTGAGTCAGGTCGCCCAATTTCTCGGGCAACGGCGAGTGCTAAGTTGGACGATGGCCGGGACGTTGCTGTTTTTCAGCGCAACCGCTTTTGGGGTGCTGGAAAACGCCATGACCGTCATTTTTTCCCATCGCCATGCAGCCTATCGTCGAAACTGGCTGATATCGCTGCTATTGCCCTATCTGGCAGTGCTACTGCTCGGATCTGGCTTACTGGCGATGACGGTAGCGATTGGCGTACTGCAAACCCTGATATCCGGCAATATCCAAGTGCTTGGCTGGCAATGGTCATTAGGTGGGTTGCAGGCGTGGATGCTGTATGCGCTTGGCTTACTGGGCCAGATCGGGGCGTTGACTCTGATTTACCGGTTGATGCCCGCAGGCCGGTTACCGTGGCGACACGCACTGATGGGCGGCGTAATTGCAGGGTTGCTTTGGGAAGGCGTTCGCGCCGGGATGGTTTGGTACCTCGCCAATCTGTCGGCGGTCAACGTGGTATACGGGTCGCTGGCGGGGGTGGTCATCACGCTGATGGCCTTGGACGCCATTGGCATCATTATCCTACTGGGGGCGCAAGTGATCGCTGAATACGAACGACTGCTACCGGAATTCAGCGAAGTCGCTACTACCGAATAAGGCGATCCTGCCTATCAGGCCGAGTTTTTCCGGGCAAAACAAAACCCAACCTTCAGTGATGAAGGTTGGGTTCGGCATAAAAAGCCTGGCGGAGACCTACTTTAGCATGAGTACTCTCACACGATCATCGGCGCGGTGCGGTTTCACGGTCGAGTTCGGGAAGGGGTCGAGTGGTTCCCGCACGCGAAGGCCGCCAGGCG
>JAJHPN010000442.1 GCA_020890855.1 Candidatus Contendibacter sp.
ACGAAATCCGCGCCGCAATACGGACACTTGACCTTGCCAGTGGCTTCAATCTCCAGATAAACCTTGGGGTGGGAATTCCACAACATCATGTCCGGCAACGGGCAGGACACCGGCAAATCAGCACGGCTGACTTCGTAGACTTTCTGAGCGTTGGGTGTGGCTTTGAGGGAAACAGCGGCGGCGGCCATGAGCAATTCTCCTGATGGGGTGATGGCGACGAATGGAATTCAGACCAGCGTTAGCCAGTCGGGATAGGCTTCGCGGCGACCATGCACCTGATCAAAGTACAGCGCCTGCAACCGTTGGGTGATCGGCCCGCGTTGACCCGCGCCAATCGTGCGGCCATCGACTTCGCGGATTGGGGTGACTTCAGCGGCGGTGCCGGTGAAAAACGCCTCATCGGCAATATAAACCTCGTCGCGGGTAATGCGTTTTTCCTTGACCGGAATCCCGAGATCGGCGGCGAAGCGGATAATGGTGTCGCGGGTGATGCCTTCCAGCGCCGAGGTCAAATCCGGGGTGTAAATCACGCCATCGCGGATAATGAAGATGTTTTCGCCGCTGCCCTCGGCCACATAGCCTTCGGTATCCAGCAGCATCGCCTCGTCGTAGCCGTCGCGCAGCGCGTCGGACAGCGCCAGCATCGAATTCATGTAATTGCCGTTCGCCTTGGCCTTGCACATGGTGACGTTGACGTGATGGCGGCTGAACGACGAAGTGCGAATGCGAATCCCGCGCTCCAGATTTTCCGCGCCGAGGTATGCGCCCCATTCCCAGGCGGCGACGATGACGTGAACCTTGAGATTGTCGGCCCGCAGTCCCATCCCTTCGGAGCCGTAGAAGCACATCGGGCGAATGTAGGCGCTGGCAAGGTTGTTGGCGCTGACCGCCAGTCGGTTAGCCTCGTTAATCTCGTCCTTGCTGTAGGGCATCGGCATGCCGACGATGTGGGCGGAACGAAACAGCCGGTCGGTATGGGCTTGCAACCGGAAAATGGCTGCGCCCCGATCTGTGGCGTAAGCGCGGACGCCTTCAAAAACACCCATGCCGTAATGCAAGGTGTGAGTTAAAACATGGGTATTGGCTTCGCGCCAAGGCGTCAATTCCCCGTCATACCAGATCAAACCGTCACGGTCAGACATCGACATCGTTGTTATCTCCAGAACTTTAGCTTTTATCCACAGAACACACGGAAAAATCGAATGAGAAAGTAGTGTGATTTAACTTTCTGCTGCCATGACCCGCTGCCAGATGCGGATCACGCTGTCCCGCTCATCCCGCGCTTCAGTCACGGGAATCTGCGCCGGTTGTTCCTGCAATTTCAATTGGTGAATCCGCCGCCGTAAACTGCGATAGGCGTTGCGGAGTCGGGCGGCGTCGGCAACCGACAGAATCCTGAACCGCTCCAGCCCGTCCAATTGCCTGATATTGTCAGTAAAAATCAGCAAGTCCGGGTAATGGCAGGCGTTCGCCAAGACTTCATATTGCACCACAAATTCAATATCGGCGATACCGCCCCGGCCCTGCTTGAGATCGAAGACTTCGGCGGCGCTACTGTCCAGTTCGGTTCGCATCCGCTCGCGCATTTCCCGGACCTCCTGCCGCAACGTCGCTGGATCACGCGCCTGCTGCAACACTTCGCGGCGAATGCTCTGGAACCGCTCGGCCAGCGCCGCCGGCCCCGCCACCAGCCGGGTTCGCGTCAAGGCTTGATGTTCCCAGGTCCAGGCCTGATGACGCTGGTATTCGGCGAAGGCGGCAAAGGAACTGACCAGCAATCCCGATCGCCCGCTCGGTCTTAACCGGGTGTCCACTTCGTACAAGTCGCCGGCCCTGGTGCGGGTGGTCAGCAGATAAATGATCCGTTGCACCAGCTTGGCGAAAAAGGTGGAATTGTCGATGGAGCGCGGCCCGCCCGTGCATTGCTGGTCGCCGGCGCTGTCGTGCAAAAACACCAAATCGAGATCGGAACCGTAGTTGAGTTCAATCCCGCCCAGCTTGCCGTAAGCGACGATGGCAAACTGGGCATCCCGTTCAACACCATCGACGACGCAGCGCGGCTGGCCGAATTTGGGCAACAAATCAGCCCAGGCCAGATCCAGCACTTTTCGCAACAGGGTCTCGGCGATCTCGGTCAGATGATCGCTGACGATCATCAATGGCATTGCGCCGCTGACCTCGGCGGCGGCCACCCGCAACACTTGCGTTTGCTTGAAATAGCGCAGCGCGTTAAGGACTTCTTCGGCATCATCCGCCGGCGTTCGCGCCAGTTGCAACTCCAGTTCCGCCGCCAGTTGCCGGCGATCCAGCGGCGCATACAGCACGGCGGGATTGAGCAGATCGTCAAGCAGCAGCGGGTAACGGGCCAGGTGATGACTGATCCAGCCGCTGGCGGCGCACAGCTTGATCAGTTGCGTCAACGCCTGCGGTTGATCGGTCAGCAGCGCCAGATACACCGACCGGCGGGCGACGGTTTCCAGCAGGTTGAGAATCCGCTCCAGGGTTGCGGTCGGTTGCGGCATGGCGTGAACCGCCTCCAGCACCTGTGGGATCAGCAGATCCAGCCGCTCCCGCCCGCGTGGACTCATGGTTCGGTAACTGAAACCGGTTTTCAGCGCCCGCAGCCGGTTCCAGGCCCGCGCCGGCTCTTCGAAACCGTGTTCCGCCAGCGATGATAACGCCTGCGCCTCGCCGGGATCGCCGCGCCATGTCTCACCGAGATCAGCATGCGCTGATTCCGGTTCCGCGGGACTACCAAAGACTTGGGCAAACTGACGATTGACCGCATCAGTGTGCCGGGCCAGTTCCCGCGCCAGGGCGTCCCAATCGGGATAGCCCATCGTGAAGGCCAGTCGCAGCTTCGCCAATGGATCTTCGGGCAGATGATGGGTTTGCTGATCAGCCCAGGCTTGCAGGCGATTTTCGACCCGGCGCAGGAAGTCGTAAGCCTGCTGGAGATCGCGGACCGCTTCTATCGGCAAGCGCCCGGTCGCGCCCAGCGTTTCCAGCACCTGCAGGATGCCGCGCTCCCGCAAGGCCGGTTCGCGCCCGCCGTAGATCAGTTGAAACGCCTGGCCGATGAACTCGATCTCGCGAATCCCACCCGGCCCCAGCTTGATATTGCGCCGCCGACTCTTGCGCTCCATGTCCTGCGTGATCAGGGTTTTCATCTCGCGCAAGGCGGCAAAGGCGTGGTAATCCAGATAGCGGCGGTAAACGAATGGCCGCAGCATTGTGAGCAGCCGCTCGCCCGCTTCCTGATCGCCGGCGATCACGCGCGCTTTGATCATGGCGTAGCGTTCCCAGTCGCGACCGTGGTTCTGGTAATAATCCTCAAACGCGGCGAACGACATGGCCAGCGGCCCGGAATCGCCAAACGGGCGCAGCCGCAGATCGACCCGGAACACGAAACCTTCCGCCGTTGGTTCCGCCAGCGTCTTGGTCAGCCGTTGCCCGATGCGGCGGAAAAATTCCTCATTGCTAATAGCGCGGGAACCGTCCGTCTGGCCTGGCTGGGGATAGGCGAAAATCAGGTCAATATCCGAGGAAAAGTTGAGTTCGCGTCCGCCGAGCTTGCCCATACCCAGCACGACCAGCCGTTGTGGCTCACCGTCCGCAGAGCGGGGAATGCCATAGCGCCGGCATTGCTCCTCATGCAGCCGATCCAGCGCCGCACTGACCGTGACTTCGGCCAGGTGGGTCAGATCGCCCAGAATTTCGGTCAGATCAGCCAGCCCGGCCAAATCGCGCCAGGCGATGCGCACCATTTCCCGACGGCGGAACCGGCGCAGCGCAGCAGCGAGTTGGGCGTCATCCTGACTCCTTCCCCCCGCGTAGGGGAAGGCCGGGATGGGGAGGAGACATCGCTCCAGCCGCGCCATCCAATCGCCCGGCGCATAGCGGGACGCCAAATCGCCGCTGTTCGCCAACTCCATCAGTAGCCGGGGTTCGCGAATGCAGGCCCGGGCGACAAACTCGCTGCCGGCCCAGACCGGGATTAACTGCTTCAAAGTCGCACCGGTCGGCAATTCCACCCCGGCGATCTGAGCGGCGGCGCTGAAGGTTTGCCGGTATTGGGCGAACTCTGGTTGCAGCGCGGGGGGCAACCGGTTGATCTCCTCATCAAGGAGAGCGCTTGGGGATGAAGGCAGCATAGGCAACGACGATTCCAGTTGAATGGTAAGGGCCATTGAGCGATGAACGATGGGCGCCATTTTAACCAGCAGTGAAAGCCCGGCGTTCATCCCTGATTCTGCGTCCGAACCCCACCCTTCCGGCGAGGTTTGCGTTTGGGGGGGGCGTTTTCGACCGTTTCGGCAGACAGATCATGCTCATCAGCAGCGAGGATCCGCACTTGGGCGAACTCGCCGACGGGCAATTCCTCGCCATTCTCGATATACACCACCCCGTCAACCTCCGGCGCATCCGCACTGGATCGGGCGATAGCGCCGCCCTCCTCGTGCGCATCCACCAGCACGGTCAAGGTGCGCCCGATTTTGCCTTGCAAGCGCCGGGCGCTGATCGACGCCTGTAATGCCATGAGTCGCCCCTGCCTTTCCTGCTTGACTGTTTCCGGGACTGGATCGGCCAGAGCATTGGCGGGGGCGCCATCCACCGGCGAATACGCAAAGCAGCCGACCCGATCCAGTTCCGCTGCGGCCAGAAACTCCAGCAACTGGGCAAAATCGGCGTCGGTCTCGCCGGGAAAGCCGACGATAAAGGTGCTGCGTAGCGTGAGATCAGGGCAAAGCTCCCGCCAGCGGCGAATCCGCGCCAGCGTATCGTCCGCATTGGCCGGGCGCTTCATTGCTTTCAAAATTTGGGGACTGGCGTGTTGCAGCGGCACATCCAGATAGGGAACCAGCTGGCCTTCCGCCATCAGCGGAATCAGATCATCGACGTGTGGATAGGGATAAACGTAGTGCAGCCGCACCCAGACGCCCAGTTCGCCCAGCGCAGCGGCCAGTGCGGTCAGATGCGTTCTGAGCGGACGCCCGTTCCAGAACCCGGTGCGGTAGCGCACATCGACGCCGTAGGCGCTGGTGTCCTGGGAAATGACCAGCAGTTCCCGCACCCCGGCCTGAACCAGCGTTTCGGCTTCCCGCAGCACGTCGCCGATAGGCCGGCTGACCAGATCGCCGCGCAGGTGGGGAATGATGCAGAACGTGCAGCGATGGTTGCAGCCTTCGGAAATCTTCAGGTAGGCGTAATGGCGCGGGGTGAGTTTGACGCCCTGCGGCGGCAGCAAATCCAGAAACGGATCGTGCGGGCGGGGCAAATGGGCATGAACCGCCATCAGCACGTCCTCACAGGCATGAGGACCGGTGACCGCCAGCACGCTCGGATGCAGATCGCGCACCGTATTCCCTTTTGCGCCCAGGCAGCCGGTGACGATGACCTTGCCATTGGCCGCCAGCGCCTCGCCAATGGCGTCCAGCGACTCCGTGACGGCTGCGTCGATAAAGCCGCAGGTATTGACCACCACCAGATCAGCGGATTCGTAACTGGGCGCAATGCCGTAACCTTCAGCCCGCAGCCGGGTCAAAATCTGTTCGGAATCAACCAGCGCCTTTGGGCAGCCGAGACTGACAAAGCCGATTTGCGGTTCAGGAGCGCGATTCATCAAGTTTTTCCATCGGAGTTAAAGGACATTAGGAACTTGCCAACGTGAAAGTGACCCGGAATGACCAGCAAGGATAATCGCTCTGCCGTCGTCTCTTCAGCAAGTGCGAGACCGGCGCTGGCGATTCCGTGTGGTGGTCATCGCTGGATAGTTCGACGCAACCTTGCGCGGCCATTACTGAAATGGGTATATTGCGCGGCTTGAATCGCCCGCCGAATGTTGCTATTCGCCCCGGCGCCGGCGCACCGCTGATTGACCCACCGCATTTGCAAGGTTTCCGCAGTCATGAAAAAAGGCATTCATCCCCAATACCGTGAGGTGGTGTTTCAGGACATCTCCACCGATTTCACCTTTTTGACCCGCTCCACGTTGACCGCCAAGGACACGATTCAGTGGACTGACGGCAAGCAATACCCCCTGGTCAAGGTGGAAGTTTCCAGCCATTCGCACCCGTTTTACACCGGCAAACAGAAAATCGTGGACACCGCTGGACGGGTGGATCGGTTTCGCCGCAAGTATGGGCTGGTCTGAAACGCTTGATATCGTATTGAACCCAGCAAAGGGCATCATCAACCGATGCCTTTTTTTTACCTGTGATCCCGTGCGTGTCCGGCGGATTTTGCGGCAATGCGGCAGGGGGTCAGGTATGATGACCGGCGCTTTGGAGCAGGCGCGCAAGACGCCAACAAGCGCCGGAACAGCCCGCATAATCGGCGTTGCCCAAGTCCCCGGTTCCGGCCCGATCCCCCACTTTTGGAGGTTATTGCAATGACAACGATCACCTTTAAAGATGATGCTACCGGCAAGGCGGTGCAAATGCCGGTGCTGGAGCCGACCCACGGGCAAGCCGTGGTGGACATTGGCAAACTGGCCAAGGAGTTCGGGTATTTCACCTATGACCCTGGTTTCATGTCCACCGCCAGCTGCCAGAGCGCCATTACCTATCTGGATGGCGACAAGGGCGAATTGATGTATCGCGGCTATCCGATTGAGCAATTGGCCGAGCAGTGCAATTTTCTCGAAGTCTGCTACTTGCTGCTGTACGGCGAATTACCTAATGCTGAAAAGAAGCGGATTTTTGAAACCAGCATTGCTCGCCATGACCGGATTCACGAGAACCTGCGCCGCTTCTTCCACGGCTTCAATTACGACGCCCACCCGATGGCGATGATGACCGCGGCCGTCAGTTCGTTGTCGGCGTTTTATCATGACCGGCTCAATATCCACGACTACGAACACCGGATGGTGACTGCCCGCCGGCTGATCGCCAAACTGCCCGCGATCGCCGCCGCCTGTTACAAGCACAGCATTGGCGATCCCTCAATCTATCCCCGTGAGGATTTGAGCTACACCGGTAATCTGCTGTACATGATGTTCAGCCGCCCTGGCAAGCATTACGAAGTCAATCCGGTTGCCGATCGGGCGATGGATATTTTGTTTACCCTGCACGCTGACCACGAACAGAACGCCTCTACTTCCACTGTGCGGCTGGCCGGTTCGTCCGGCACTAACCCCTACGCGGCGATTGCGGCCGGCATCGCCTGTCTGTGGGGACCAGCGCATGGCGGCGCTAACGAAGCCGTAATCAAGATGCTGGATCAGATTGGCAGCCTCAGCAATGTTGAAAGTTTCCTGAGCAAAGTCAAGGACAAGAACAGCGGTGTCCGACTGATGGGTTTCGGCCACCGGGTTTACAAGAATTTCGATCCCCGCGCCAAAATCATTAAGGACATCTGCCATCAGGTGCTGGACGCTTTCGGCCATGATCCGCGTCTGGAACTGGCGATGCGACTGGAAGAAATCGCTCTAAGTGACCCCTATTTCATTGAGCGCAAGCTCTATCCCAACGTCGATTTTTACTCCGGGATCATTTACAGCGCCTTGGGCATTCCGGTGTCGATGTTTACCGTAATGTTCGCCATTGCCCGCACTGCCGGCTGGATTACCCACTGGATGGAAATGATCACTGAAAAGGACCAAAAGATTGGCCGCCCCCGGCAGCTTTATGTCGGTGAAGCGCGACGCAGGGTGCCGTCGCTGATTGAGCGCAAGTAATACCACTGCTCAATGCCTATTGCGCTTTTTAGGAGTAGTTTGCCGGAGATTTTATAACTTATCGCCGGCAAACGGTCTTCTGAGAAAAGGGCTATCCGCTGCTGGATGGCCCTTTTTTGATGGGCGGCATCCGGATAAAAGATCCCGAACCGGGTTGGGTAGGAATCAATGCTTCAGAGAAACCGGTAGCGAGATAGATAAAATGGCGCCCCGAACAGGAGTTGAACCTGTGACCTCACCCTTAGGAGGGGTGCGCTCTATCCAACTGAGCTATCGGGGCCAAACAAGGTGGGAGTTACAGAGCAGGCCAGGCGACCCGTGGCCGAGTTTTTGAGGGTGCAACAAAACCAAGCATAGCCGATGCTGATTGACCTGAACAGCCGACATAGTCATTACTCATGGTTACTCATTGCGGGCCGTCGCATTTCGGCAATCCGTCCAGGGTGAACTCACGCCGCTCGCCATCCGCCCAGGTGATCTCCACCATTCGCGCGGACCCATGCTCGTTCGCCAGCAGCACGGTCGAGGAACGGGTGCCATAACCCGGCGCATCAATGAAGATCGGCGACAACCAGCGCTCCCACTCCAGCGGAACCCCGGTTTGGGGCAATTCGTCGTCCGGGGCCAAGGTCCGATTTGCCAGTGCTGGCAACAGATCATCCGGGGCCGGGTCAGGTCGCTGCGCCAGAGCATCCTGCATCAGCGTCAGCCCGCGTTGCACTTTGGGCCAGGGCGTGTTGAGCAGATGATTGCTAAGACCATACCAGCCGGGCGGCAAAGTTTGCGGAGCGCCGCCGCGATTGGAGTAGTAATGCAGACCCGTCGCATCGCCAAGCAACAGATTGAAACCATTGTAAACGTCGCCTTGAGTCGCCAATTGGGCCAGATAAGCCCGCGCCGGCTCCGCACCTTGCAAGTAATCACTGACCAGCTGGCCGCGAGACGGTGCGTCGGGACGCACCCGGTGGGGATCGCGATAATTGGTGAGGGCGGCAAAGCGCCCCGTTCGAGTCACGCCCAGCCAAGTTCCGCCCTGTTGCAGGTCGCGCCCGGCCAACACCTGTGGGGCGTCGTCCCAGAACGCTAATGGCGCAGTGGGCCGATCGTGAAATTCATCGCGGTTGGCGGCGACCAGCAGATCAAGGCCGGGATGACAACGATAGGCAATCAGTATCAGGCACATGGCAATGTGGATCCGTTGGGGTCAAGGTTCGCGCTTCCGGACCGTAGAGTTGGAGAATACCGAGCGTCAGCGCCATCCGGATCAGCTGCGACAAGGCATGCGTCTGCATCTTCTGCATGACTTTGGCCCGATGGACTTCAATAGTTTTGCGGCTCAGGTTCAGGACACTGGCGATTTCCTGATTGGACAGACCTTCAGCCATCCGCCGCAACACGTCTTGTTCGCGCGGGGTCAGTGTGCTGAATCGGCGCTGGAGGTCTTGCCGCCAGGCTCGGTTGCGCCGCCGTACTCGATCCTCGGCGAGGGCGTGATGCACCGCGTCCAACAGTAATTGTTCGTTGAACGGTTTGACCACGAAGTCGAGCGCGCCCTGTTTCATCGCAGCGACCGCCGTCGCTACATCGCTATGCCCGGCGATGATGATGACCGGCAGGTCGATTTCCTGTTGCCATAGCCAGCGCTGGGCGCTCAACCCGGCGCGCCCCGGTATGCGGTTGTCCAGTAACAGGCAACCCGGTCGTTCAGGCTGGTAAGCCTCCAGAAATCCGTCAAGATCGGCGAAGGCGCAAACGCCTAAGCCTACCGAATCGAGCAGGCGATGCAGGGAGCCGCACAACGCGACGTCATCATCCACAATATAGATCAGCGGGGTATCGGAGGCGTTCACGGATTTTGGCGCAGTGATAACAAGGTAATGTTGGCGAGGGAGTCCATTACAATTATGTCAGCACTCCCCCAACCCGTCGATTAGAAGGAGAACTCCCGCCATGTCCGCAACTGCTCATGCTGAAGATGCCTTGGTGCTGCGCCAGGATGAATCCGGCGTCGCCACCCTGACCCTGAATCGCCCCAAGCAGTACAACGCGCTGTCACAGGCCATGCTCGGCGCATTGCAAGCGGCGCTGGAGACCGTGGGGGCTGATCCCGGCATCCGGGTGGTGGTCATCGCTGGAGCCGGGCCGGCGTTCTGCGCCGGGCATGACCTGAAAGAGATGCGCTCCCACACCGATCCGGCGTTTCATCGGGCGCTGTTC
>JAJHPN010000033.1 GCA_020890855.1 Candidatus Contendibacter sp.
ACCCGCATTCTGCGCGACGGCGCCTTGTTTGAGCAGGCCGGCGTCAACCTTTCCCATGTGGTGGGCGATCGCCTGCCGCCGGCGGCCACCGCTCAGCGTCCCGAACTGGCCGGGCGCAGTTTTGAGGCGATGGGGGTGTCGCTGGTGGTGCATCCCCGCAATCCCTATGTGCCCACCGCGCACCTTAACGTCCGGTTTTTCCATGCGTTTCAGGATGATGCCCCGCCAGTCTGGTGGTTTGGCGGCGGCTTCGATCTGACCCCGTACTACGGTTTTGAGGAGGATTGCGTTCACTGGCACCGCATGGCGCGCACCGCCTGCGAACCGTTTGGCCCGGAGGTTTATCCCCGCTACAAGCGCTGGTGTGACGAGTACTTTTTCCTTAGGCACCGCAATGAACCACGCGGTATTGGCGGGCTGTTCTTTGACGATTTGAACGGAGGCGGCTTGGATCACTGTTTCGCCTTGCTGCGCAGCGTCGGCGATCACTACCTGCCCGCCTATTTACCCATTGCCGAGCGCCGGCGGAACCGGCCTTATGGCGAGCGGGAGCGGGAATTTCAGCTTTACCGGCGCGGGCGCTACGTTGAATTCAACCTGGTTTATGATCGGGGCACCCTGTTTGGCCTGCAATCGGGCGGGCGCACCGAATCGATCCTGATGTCGCTGCCGCCGCGCGTGCGCTGGGAGTACGATTGGCATCCGGAACCGGATAGCCCGGAAGCGCGACTGTCCAAGGATTTCCTGCAACCCCGCGACTGGCTCGGCGACTGAATCAGGACTGCAAACCGCCACACTCATGATGTGTAATCGGTGCGATTTCAGGAAATCAGCGCGGCAGTTCCAACACCGCCTCCAATCCGCCCTCAGCACGGTTGCGCAAGGTCAGGTCACCACCATGAGCGCGGGCAATATTGCGGGCGATGCTCAATCCCAGGCCGGTCCCGCCGGTATCCCGACTGCGGGAAGATTCTAGCCGGTAGAATGGCTCGAACACCCGTTCCAGTTGTTCGGCGGGAATGCCAGGCCCCTGATCACGGAGCATGAGCGTCAGCCGTTGCGGCGCATCTGTTACCGTAATTTCCACTCGCCGGCCATATTTCAAAGCGTTATCCACCAGATTGGTCAAGCAACGCTTTAACGCCAGCGGTTGGCACCGCAACGGCCGGTCGGCAGTCCCGGTAATGCAAACCGCTTGGCCGGCGTCTTCAGCATCTTCTCGTAGCGACTCCAGTAGCGCATTGAGATCCAGCGACGCAAGCGGCTCGGAGTTTTCGCCGCCGCGCAGAAAATCCAGCGAGGTCTGCGCCATCCGCTGCATCTCGTCCAGATCGGCCTGAAATTTCTCCCGCAATGGCGAGTCCTCCAGTAACTCGGTTCGCAGCCGCAGTCGGGTGATCGGCGTCTTCAGATCGTGGGAGATGGCGGCGAGGACGCGGTTGCGATCGTCAAGGTAGCGGATCAGCTGATTCTGCATGGTATTGAACGCCCTTGCCGCGCGCCGGACTTCCAGTGGCCCGGTTTCCGCCAGCGCCGGGCGGCGAATGTCGCGGCCCAGTTCGGTCGCGGCATCGGCTAACACCGCCAGCGGTCGGGTCAAGGTTCGCACCACCAGCGCCGCCAGACCGGCTACCGACACCAGCAAGATCAGGAGGGTCAGCAGCAACCGCACCGGCCACGCGATCACTTCTTCCGGCAGCATCTGCTGAAACGTCGCGACCGCCCCGTCGCGTAATCGCGCCTGCACCATAAAATTACGCAATCCCATCATCATGGCGTGATGCCGCCAGTTTGGCATTCGCGGGCCGTATCGGTCTGGCGACCGGGGCGGTGGTGGCTCGCTTCGGGGTGAGCGATCCATGGCTGGCGGCGGCGGCAGATCATCGGTAATTTCCACCTGGAATGGCCGATCCGGCCCTAATTGCCGTTTCAACAGGGCGCGAAACAGGGTGGTTTGATAACGATCATCCGGTTCTTCTTCAGTGCGCCAAGGTAAATCAAGGCTAAGGCGAGTAGGCGGCAGATCCAGCGCTGTGACCAGTCGCCGGCGTTCAGCGTCGTCCAGCGTATCGAGCAGATTGACAATCGCGGCGATCCGCTGGGCGACATGACCGCCAACGGCGTGATAAAGCGCCTGATCGCGGTCTTGCAGCAGCAGCGTGGCGCTCAGCAGTTGGGCCAGGGTCAAGCCAGCGGCCAGAAACAGCAACAGTCGTCCAAACAGGGATTGGGGCAACAGGCGCATCAGTATTCCAGGCTGACCTGAACCGCCAGCAGATAGCCTTCGTTGCGGACCGTCTTGATCAACGCAGCTTCGCGGGGATCATCGCGTAACCGCCGCCGTAACCGGCTCACCTGCACATCAATGCTGCGGTCAAACGGCGCGGCGTCGCGGCCCTGGGTCAAATCCAGCAACCGGTCGCGATCCAGCACCCGTTGCGGATGCTCCAGAAATACCCGCAGCAACCGGTATTCGCCAGCCCCCAGTGGCACCAGCACTCCATCGGGGGCGATCAACTGGCGGGCGGCGACCTCCAGCGTCCAGCCGGCGAAATGAAAGCAGCGCACTTCGCCGGGTTCGGCGGGCAGGCTGCGCGCGCGGCGCAGAATGCTCTTGATCCGGGCCAGCAATTCGCGGGGATTGAAGGGCTTGGGCAGGTAGTCGTCTGCGCCCATTTCCAGGCCAACAATGCGGTCGGTATCGTCGCCCCGGGCAGTCAGCATGATGATCGGGATCGCCGACCGGGCGCGAAGCATGCGGCACAGCGTCAGCCCATCGTCGCCGGGCAGCATCAGATCGAGAATAACCAAATCGACCGGATCGCGCTCCAGCGCCGCCCACAGTCCGCGCCCGTCAGCGACGCCGCTCACCCGGAAACCATCGCGGCCCAGATAATCAGCCAGCAGCTCGCGCAGGCCGGGATCGTCATCGACAACGAGAAGATGGTCATTCATGCGGATTTTTGATCCTTCGACACTGTTCTGTGGCGGGACTTGCTCTTCCATCATACCCGCGCCAGCGGCAAAGGCGGCAAAGGCCAGATCCTTAAACTCCGGCAGAGTCTGCGCTATGGGCATGAAAAAACCCGCACTCAGGCGGGTTTTCATCCAACAAACCGTAAACGGTAATAAATCAGAATCTGGCGGAGAGAGAGGGATTCGAACCCTCGTTAGAGTCACCCCTAAACAGCATTTCCAGTGCTGCGCCTTCGACCGCTCGGCCACCTCTCCAAAGCGCCGCCCTGTCCCTGGCGGCGTGATGAGAAACTATACGCGAAGCGGCAGCGCCAAGGCAAACCCGCATAGCCCGCGCCGCCACTCCCGGCGTTCAGTCCAAACCCTTCATCGTCAGGCGGATGCGGCCCTGCTTGTCCACTTCCATAACCCGCACCTTGACCACATCGCCGACCTTCAGCTTGTCACTGACCGTCTGCACCCGCTCCTCGCAAATCTGCGAGATATGCACCATGCCGTCGCGGCCCGGCATGATCGCCACGAATGCGCCGAAGTCCATGATTCGCACCACTTTGCCTTCATAGATCTGACCGGATTCGATATCGGAGGTGATCTGCTCGATGCGGCGGCGAGCCTCATCGCCGGCCGCCTTGTCCACCGCAGCGATTTTGATCACGCCATCGTCGGTGATATCGATGGTGGCGCCGGTTTCCTCGGTGATCGAGCGGATGGTGACGCCGCCCTTGCCGATCACGTCGCGGATTTTCTCCGGATTGATCCGCATGGTGGTATAGCGCGGCGCGTATTCCGACAGTTCCGCCCGCGGCTGGGTGAGCGCAGCGCCCATCTTGCCCAGAATGTGCAGCCGGCCTTCCCGCGCCTGCGCCAGCGCCTGCTCCATGATCTCGCGGGTGATGCCATCGATCTTGATGTCCATTTGCAGGGCGGTGACGCCGGTGGCAGTTCCGGCTACCTTGAAATCCATGTCGCCCAGATGATCTTCATCGCCGATAATATCGGTCAGCACCGCAAAGCGCTCGCCTTCCTTGATCAGCCCCATCGCAATCCCGGCTACTGGCGCCTTGATCGGCACCCCGGCGTCCATCAGCGCCAGACTGGCCCCGCACACCGAAGCCATCGAGCTGGAACCGTTAGATTCGGTGATCTCCGACACCACTCGCACCGTGTAGGGGAACTGGTCGGGCTTGGGCATGATCGCCTGCACCCCACGTTTGGCCAGCCGGCCATGCCCGACTTCACGGCGCTTGGGACTGCCGACCTGGCCGATCTCACCCACTGAGTACGGTGGGAAGTTGTAGTGCAGCAGGAACGGCTGGCGGTATTCGCCCTCCAGCGCGTCGATCACCTGGGCATCGCGGTCGGTGCCGAGGGTCGCCACCACCAGCGCCTGGGTCTCACCCCGGGTGAACAGCGCCGAACCGTGAGCGCGCGGCAGCACGCCAGTGCGGACCGTAATGGGTCGGACGGTGCGGGTATCGCGCCCGTCAATGCGCGGCTGACCCGCCAGCACCCGGCCCCGGACAATCTCGCTTTCCAGGGTCGCGAAGGCGGCTTCAATCACCAGCGCCGTCCAGCGATCCGGGGCCTGCGCGGTCACTTGCGCGATGGTTTGCACCCGGAGGTCGCGCACCCGCTGTTGCCGATCCAGCTTGTCAACAATCTGATAAGCCTCGACCAGCGCCGTCCCGACTGCGGCGCGAACCGCGTGGATCAGCGCTTCATCGGCAGGCGGCGCCTGCCAGTCCCACGGTTGAACCCCGGCTTCCGCCACCAATTCCTTGATCGCACCGATGACGGCCTGCATCTGTTCATGGCCAAACATCACCGCGCCCAGCATTACCTCTTCGGACAGGCCGTCGGCTTCGGACTCCACCATCAGCACCGCCCGTTCGGTTCCTGCGACCACCAGATCCAGTTGTGATGTTTTCAATTCGCGGCGGGTGGGGTTGAGCAGATAGTGACCGTCGTAATAGCCAATCCGGGCCGCGCCAATCGGGCCGCTGAACGGGACCCCGGACAGCGCCACCGCCGCTGAAGCGCCGATTAACGCCGGAATTTCCGGATCGACCTGATGATTCAGCGACATCACGGTCGCGATGATCTGCACTTCATTGGTGAAGCCGTCGGGAAACAGCGGGCGCAACGGCCGGTCGATCAGGCGGGCGGTCAGGGTTTCGCTCTCGGACGGCCGGCCCTCGCGGCGGAAAAAGCTGCCGGGAATCCGCCCCGCCGCGTAAGCGCGTTCCTGGTAATCGACCCGCATCGGCAGGAAATCCCGGCCTTGATCTTCGCGGGCGGCGACCATGGTGACCAGCACTACGGTGTCAGCCATGTTGACCAGAACCGCGCCACTGGCCTGGCGGGCAATTTCGCCAGTTTCCAAAGTGACAGTGTGCTGGCCGTACTGAAAGGTCTTTTTAATGGGCGTCACGAAAGCGTCCTGTGCGGTAAAAGCGGCGAAAGGTTTCAGCGGCGCAAGCCAAGGCGGCTGATCAAAGCCTGGTAACCCGATAAATCCTTGCGTTTCAGGTAATCCAGCAGTTTGCGGCGCTGATTCACCATTTTCAGCAAGCCGCGCCGGGAATGGTGGTCCTTCTTGTGAGCGCCAAAATGGGGTTGTAACCCATTGATGCGGTTCGTCAATAACGCCACCTGCACTTCCGGTGAACCGGTGTCGGCAGGCGCGCGCTGAAAATCCTGGACGATTTGCGCTTTTTGCTCGGTTTTCAGGGGCATTGCATCAAACTCCAATCAGATTCTGAATTAGTTGAGTCATAACATAGCATTGGGATTGGGGATGTTAATCCCGCCGGGGTCAATCAACAAGCCAACAGCCGGCGCGGCGCGACCCGGCCATCATCGATGATTTCGCCGAGGCCCAGAAATTGCTGGTCGCCGAGATACAGGCGCACCCAACCTTGGGTCGGGGCGCGCGGGACCAGCACCGGCTGGCCTTGGCGCAGATAAAAGGCGCTATCGGCCAGCACCCGCACCGCCGGCCATTGGGCGACAGCGCTGTCCAGCGGCAGCAACAGTTCATCCAGCGCCGCCAAACCCCGTTCCGCCCGCTCGCACAGGGTTTCCTGGGTCACCATCCGGGTTGCGTCATAGGGTTCCACCGTGGTGCGGCGCAAGGCGGCAATATGCGCCCCGCAGCCCAGCGCCTCGCCCAAATCAGCGGCCAGCGCCCGGACGTAGGTGCCTTTGGAGCAGCGCATTTCGCACTCCAGTTCCTCACCCTCCAGTCGCAGCAACCGCAGTTCGTGAATGGTGACTTCACGCGGTTCCCGTTCCACTTCAATCCCTTTGCGGGCCAGTTTGTACAGCGGTTGACCGTTGCGTTTCAGGGCGGAATACATCGGCGGAATTTGCTGAATGACACCGGTAAAGCGTCGCAGCGCAGCGTCTACCAATTCGCGGCTTAGCACCCCAACCGGGCGGGTGGCGATCACTTCGCCTTCCGCATCGCCGGTGGCGGTGGTGATGCCCAGCCGGCAAGTGAACTGGTAGCTTTTATCGGCGTTCAGCAGGAACCCGGACATCTTGGTCGCCTCGCCCAGGCAGATCGGCAACAGGCCGCTGGCGAGCGGATCGAGGCTGCCGGTGTGACCGGCCTTGGCGGCCTGATACAGCCGCTTGACCGCCTGCAACGCGGCATTGGAAGTCCAGCCGACCGGCTTGTCCAGCAGGATCACGCCATTGACCTGACGGCGGGGATGGCGCGTCATGCCGATTCTCCGGGACTGACCGATTCCGCCGGATCATCGGGATGGCGATCCGCATCTGCGGCTACCGCCGCATCGATCAGCGCCGACAACCGCGCCCCCTGTTCCACCACCTCGTCATAGCGAAATTCCAGTTTCGGGATAGTGCGCAGCCGCAACCGCCGGCCCAGTTCCCGCCGTAGCAATGGCGCGGCGCGATTGAGTTCGGCGACCCGGTCGACCCGCTCGGACGGATCGCCCAGCAGGGTGACGTAAATCCGGGCATAGGCCAGATCGCGGCTAACCTCGACGCTGGTCATGGAAATCAGCGTCAACCGCGGATCGCGGAGTTCATCGCGGATCAGTTCGGCCAGATCGCGGCGAATCTGCTCGCCGATCCGGCGGGTGCGTGCAGTGACTTTCATCATGGTTCAGGGTCGCTCGATCACGGCTACAGCGTGCGCTCCACCTGCACCCGCTCGAAGACTTCGATATGGTCGCCTTCGTGGATGTCGTTGTAGTTCTTGACGCCCATCCCGCAGTCCATCCCGGCTCGCACTTCGCCGATGTCGTCCTTGAAGCGCCGCAAGGAATCCAACGCGCCTTCGAAAATCACTACATTATTCCGCAGTACCCGGATTGGGTTATTCCGCCGCACCACGCCGTCCACCACCATGCAACCGGCCACCACCCCGAACTTGGGCGAGCGGAACACTTGCCGCACCTCGGCCAGGCCAATGATCTGCTCCTTGAATTCCGGCTTGAGCATCCCGACCATCGCTCGCTTCACGTCGTCGATCAGCTCATAGATGACGCTGTAGTAATGCAGCTTCAGCCCTTCTTCCTCAGCCAGTCGCTTGGCGACATTGTCGGCGCGAACATTGAAACCGATGATGATCGCCTTGCCGTTGCGGGCCAGATTGATGTCCGATTCGTTCAGGCCGCCGACCCCGCTGGCAATGATCTTGACCTGTACTTCGGCAGTGGACAGCCGGTTGAGCGCATCAACGATCGCTTCTGCAGAGCCTTGCACATCGGCCTTGATCACCACATTGAGGATGTTGATCTGGCCGGCTTCGAACTGCTTGTTGATTTCATCGAGACCGAACGGTTTGGCGACCGCCTGACTCTCACGGCTCTTGTTTTGCCGGAACAGGGCGATTTCGCGGGCCTTGCGCTCATCGGTAACCACGATCACTTCATCGCCAGCCTTGGGCGCTCCGGATAGACCCAGCACCTCGACCGGAATCGACGGGCCAGCCTCGGTCACGCCCTGGCCGCTCTCGTTAAGCATCGCCCGCACCCGGCCATATTCCAGCCCGGTCAGGATCATATCGCCCTTGCGCAGGGTGCCGCTCTGGACCAGCACCGTCGCTACCGGGCCACGCCCCTTGTCCAGCCGCGATTCGATGACGACGCCTTTGGCCGGGCCGTCAACCGGGGCTTTCAGCTCCAGCACCTCGGCCTGCACCAGAATCTGATCGAGCAGACCGTCAATGCCCATCCCGGACTTGGCCGAGACATAGGAAAACAAGGCGTCGCCGCCCCATTCTTCGGAAATTACGCCTTGGGCGGACAACTCACTCTTGACCCGATCCGGATCGGCGCTGGACTTGTCCATCTTGTTGACCGCGACCACCAGCGGCACTCCGGCGGCGCGCGCGTGCTGAATCGCCTCCAGGGTCTGCGGCATTACGCCATCATCGGCCGCCACCACCAGCACCACTACATCGGTCGCCTTGGCCCCCCGCGCCCGCATTGCGGTGAACGCAGCGTGGCCCGGCGTATCGAGGAAGGTGACGACGCCCTTGGGCGTATTGACATGGTAAGCGCCGATATGCTGGGTAATGCCGCCGGCTTCGCCAGCAGCGACCCGGGTGCGGCGGATGTGGTCGAGCAAGGAGGTCTTGCCGTGGTCAACGTGACCCATGATCGTCACCACCGGTGGCCGGGGCAGCGCCTCGCCCCCGGTCTCCGCCGCCAGCGCTTCTTCCAGCGCGTTTTCATTCAGCAACTTGTAGGTATGGCCGAGTTCTTCCACCGCCAGCGCAGCGGTCTCTTGATCAATGACCTGATTGATGGTCACCATCAGACCCATCTTGAAAAAGACCTTGATCACCTCGGGGGCCTTAACCGACATCCTCTGGGCCAAGTCGGTAATGCTGATGCTTTCCGGCAGCGTGACTTCGCGCACCATCGGTCCGGTCGGCTTGGCGAAACCATGCCGTTGCAACAGCGCCTGTGAACCAGCCTTGGCGCCTTTGGACTTCCTGGGCTTGCGGCGACTGCCGCCCTCGACGCCCTCGGCGCGACCCTGCCGGGGAAACCGCTCTTCAGTCAGCGCATCTTTTCGACGCTGACCGGCGTCCGCCACGACCCGCGCGACTGGGGCGCGGGCCGGACCATCGGGGCGCTTCTTGGCTGGAGTCGCGCCTACTGGCCTCCTGACCGGAGCGCCGGCCTCAGCGGGACGCGCAGTGGCCGGACGGTCAGCGGCGCCGGCGTAAGCCGGACGGCGGGCGGTCGTTTCCGGGGGTCGGGCCCCCGGCGGACGCGCAGTGGCCGGACGGTCAGCAGCGCCGGCGTAAGCTGGACGGCGGGTAGTCGTTTCCGGGGGCCGGGCCCCCGGCGGACGCGCAGTGGCCGGACGGTCAGCGGGTCGATCAACCGGTGGACGACGGCGGGGTTCCTCGTCGGACCGACGCCGTGGTTCTTCCCTGGCCGAATCCGGGGTTTGCTCGCTGATCGGAGGCGGAGCTTCCTCGCGGGCCAGTGGCTCAAGCGCTTCCCCGGACGGAGGCAGTGCGGCTTCCGGAACCGGGGAGAGCGATTCCGCTCTGGGTTGAGGCGCGGTTTCCGGAGCGACTGTTTGCGGACTCAACGCGGGAGCCGGTTCAGTACGAACCAGCACCGGTTCCTCACGGGAGCGAGGCTCTGCATCAGTGACCACCGCAACTACCGGTTGCGGGATCTCAATCACCGGAGCGGGCTCAACCGCCACCGGCCGGCTAGTCGTTTCTTCGACTGAACCACGCTTCACATAAGTCCGCTTCTTGCGAACTTCGATGCTGACCGTCTTGACCTGGCCGGCGGTGGCGCCGGTCATCTTGATTTCACTGTGCGTCTTGCGCTTGAGC